>NZ_CP047050.1:0-197500 GCF_009799805.1 Myroides phaeus | reverse complement strand
GGATTTATTGGGGTTATAATGTTGTTCGCAGAACAAATTACAATAGCAAGTGATGAATCTCAAAAGTTGTTGAATATTTTTTGTATGGTTTTATTAATCATAGGGTCTATTGCTTGGACAATAGGTTCGTTGTATTCAAAATATTCAAAAGACAAGAATCAAGATCAAGGTGAGGATTTACACGTAATGGTAAAAACTTCTTGGCAAATGATTACAGCAGGGGTGTTATTTTCTCTTGTTGCAACGTTAAATGGTGAGTTTGCTGCGTTTGATCCAGCAGATATATCAACAGGTGGTTGGTTCTCTTTAGCTTATTTAATCACATTTGGTTCTATTTTAGCTTTTGGTTCATATATTTGGTTGATTCAGAATAGACCAGTTACTGAAGTTAGTACATATGCTTATGTAAATCCTGTTGTAGCAGTAGCATTAAGCTACTTTTTTACAGATGATATTATTACAAGTTTACAAGTAGGTGGATTAGGAGTTGTGTTAGTAAGTGTTGCATTAATGAATTGGGATTTATACAAAGGCAGTAAAGTTTTTAAAAGTTTTAAAAAGAAATCTGCTTCTCAAAAAAAAGACAATGAACAACTTAATGTAAGCAATTAATAATGTTCGCTAAATAAATAAAAAAAGCCTTTGGATTATCCAAAGGCTTTTTTTATTTAAAGCTTTTATATTGAGTTGTTTGAAGTGTAAAAATAGAGTAATTGTTTTGGTAGGTAATTTAATTGTATTACTTTTGCACAGCTTTTAGATCAACATGGTTTCCTATTAGCAATTATAAAATAATATTTAAACCCTTCTGTTTTTAATAATTGATTTATAGAAACTTATAAGAAAAACAGAATACAAATTTTTATCAGATATGTCTGAAAACATTAAAACACAAGAGGAATTTTTAAATGACTTTAACTGGGATAACTACGAAAACGGTATTGATGCTGTTGATGAGAACCAATTAAAAGAGTTTGAAAGCTTAGTAGACAAAACGTTTATCTCTACAGATGACGAAGAAGTTGTAGAAGGAGTTGTTGTTAGAATTACTGACAGAGATGCGATTGTTGATATCAACGCTAAATCTGAAGGTGTTATTTCATTAAACGAATTCCGTTACAATCCAAACTTAAAAGTTGGTGATAAAGTTGAAGTATTAATCGACGTTAGAGAAGATAAATACGGACAATTAGTTTTATCTCACAGAAAAGCTCGTACTATCAAAGCTTGGGATAGAGTTATTGCTGCTCATGAGACAGGAGAAATCGTTAATGGTTTCGTAAAATGTAGAACTAAAGGTGGTATGATCGTTGACGTATTCGGAATCGAAGCATTCTTACCAGGTTCTCAAATTGACGTTAAACCAATCCGTGATTACGATCAATACGTGAACAAAACAATGGAATTCAAAGTAGTTAAAATTAACCACGAATTCAAAAACGTTGTTGTTTCTCACAAAGCTCTTATTGAAGCTGATATCGAAATCCAGAAAAAAGAGATTATCGGTCAATTACAAAAAGGTCAAGTGTTAGAAGGTGTTGTTAAAAACATTACTTCTTACGGTGTATTCATTGACTTAGGAGGTGTTGACGGATTAATCCACATTACTGACTTATCTTGGTCAAGAATCAACCACCCAAGTGAAGTATTAGAATTAGACCAAAAATTGAATGTTGTAATCTTAGACTTTGATGACGAGAAAACAAGAATTCAATTAGGTTTAAAACAACTTTTCGCTCATCCATGGGATGCTTTAGATTCTAACTTAAACGTAGGAGATAAAGTTAAAGGTAAAGTAGTTGTTTTAGCTGACTACGGTGCTTTCATCGAAGTTGCTGAAGGAGTTGAAGGTTTAATCCACGTTTCTGAAATGTCTTGGTCTACTCACTTAAGATCAGCTCAAGATTTCGTAAAAGTTGGAGACGAAGTAGAGGCAGTTATCTTAACTCTTGATAGAGAAGAAAGAAAAATGTCTTTAGGTATCAAACAATTATCTCAAGATCCTTGGACTGATATCACTTCTAAATACCCTGTAGGTTCTAAACACACTGGTATCGTTCGTAACTTTACAAACTTTGGTGTTTTCGTAGAATTAGAAGAAGGAATTGATGGATTAATTTACATCTCTGACTTATCTTGGACTAAGAAAATCAAACACCCATCTGAATTTGTAAACGTTGGAGACAAATTAGAAGTTGTTGTATTAGAATTAGACGTTGAAGGTCGTAAATTATCTTTAGGACACAAACAAACTACAGCTAACCCATGGGATAAATACGAACAAGCTTACGCTGTTGGTACTGTTCACACAGGTGAAATCTCTGAATTAGTAGACAAAGGTGCTACTGTAGTATTCGAAGATGACGTTGTAGCTTTCATCCCAACTCGTCACTTAGAAAAAGAAGACGGTAAAAAGTTGAAAAAAGGTGAAACTGCTGAATTCAAAATTATTGAGTTCAACAAAGAATTCAAAAGAGTTGTAGCTTCTCATACATCTATTTTCCGTGAGGAAGAAGAGAAAAATGTAAAAACTGCTGAAACAGCTTCTGCTTCTGCTGAGAAAACTACATTAGGAGATATCGACGCTCTTGCTGAATTAAAAGAAAGAATGGAGAAAGGAAACTAATTCCTAATCTTTTATAATATTTCTTAAGCCCCAACATTTGTTGGGGCTTTTTTTATGGATTTTTGTTATTGCGTAATTTAATAAGTGGACCACTATATAGTATATATATGTTCTATATACTTTGTGTCTTGTTATTGGCCTATCCGTTATAATGTGTATATGAAGTGTGTTTTAATCTATAGCAAATGATTTTACTAAGTTTAAACGATGCCTTTATAAGTTATTGTGTTATTAGCTGTGGTCTTCTATACTTCCTTTTACTATTGGAGATGTTTTACTATTATTTTTATTTTGTATGATGTTTATAACTGCTCCATGTTTTTTTGGTGTGCCTATAGGATAATTGTAAATGAAGCTGTAGCAATCATAGCAAATAGTGTGAAGTATATGATAAGATTTATATGAATCTACTTTGCTTTTTAATATCTTTAGTACAAAATTAAATGTTTACAAATGGGTTGGTTTACTAATCGCAGTAAAAGTTGGGAGTTTAAGAACTCATTAGTTTTATTAGGAGTTGTGGGAGGAGTGAGTTTTTTAAGCTTAGGTTTACTCACACCAATTGCTGTAGCTGTATTTGGAGCTATCGTTAAAGTAAGTAAGTGGACTAAAACCACGTTATTTATTTCATTAATCTACTTATTGTTTTTGATCATTTCTTTATTTGCTTATATGGCAGATCAAGGATTTATGACTATTCTTACATTAAACTTTATCAGTTTCTATATTTATGTAGCTTATATGTCTTTGTATTTAGGAGAGTATTTGCAACGCTTAGATTTAAAAGACTATATCAATTTAGAGAAGGATAAAGTGTATAGTTATTTTTCAATAATGACTCAACTTGTAAATGTAGAAGAGAATATATCACGTAAAGATTTATTTATAAACAACCTTACGAATCTTAAAAAGAATATAGCTAATAGTGCTATGCAAGATGATATAGACGAATTAGTACGTTTAGTAAATGTTATTGTTGAAACAGATCCATCCAAGAGTGATTTGTTTTTTGAAAGACATGCATCAACAATTGAAAATGCTTTACAACAATATATAACACTTGATAAAGATTATTTGCAAAATACAGAAGTTAAAGTAGCAAAGGAGAAGTTGGCACAATTGATTAGTTCAGCTCGGTTAGCTTTTGAAAATGAATTATCAAAAATGTTTGAAATGCAAATATTAGAGGTAGATGCTGAAGCAGAAGTATATTTATCTATATTAAAAGGAAGAGGATTGTTATAATGGGAGTATTTACAGAGAAATCAAAGAATTGGGAATTTAAGACTGGTTGGTTAAGTATTTTGGCTATAGCTTTTCCATTTATTCTTCCGCCGGTTGCTATGTTCTACATGGCAATTATTGGACGTATTCGTAATCTGATATACGGAGGATTAGTTTGGAGTGCATTATACGCAAGTGTTTATTTTATGTATATCACTTTTGGAGAACTATTTTGGGTTAAGATTATTTCATTTTTGATTATGTTAAGTGGGGCTGTTGTTGTAGGAATGCACTATAAGAGTTTTTTACAGCGCGTTGATTTACGTTCTATTATTAATGTGAGATGGGGTGTAGAATACGATTATGTTGAATTTATGCGTCGTAAACGCATATCGGAAGTGTTGTCTGTTAGTGATTTTGTTATTAGTTTAGAACGTTGGAAAAATGTGCTTACAAGTGATGAAGTAAAAGGAAATATTGCTTTAATGATTTCAATGACTAAATCAATTACTAAAAACAATAAGAACATCAGTAATTTGTTTTTGGAACGTCACGCTTATTCAATAGAAAATATATTACAACAATACCATCAATTGGAATTATCTAAATTAGATAATGATACTGTAAAGCAAGCCGAATTAAAGCTTCGATCTACGATAGCTCAAGCTACTAAAGCATTCGAAAACGAATTGATGAATCAGATGAAATTTCAAAATATTGAAGTGGAATCAGAGTCAGAAGTGTATGTACAAGATTTAAAAAATAGAGGACTATTATAAAAAAAAGAAATATGGAAAAGGATATTCAACAATTAAGAGATGAAAGAGCATTAGCTCCTGAGGTTTCAGTGGATTTTAGTCCACAAGAATTAAAGCAAATTGAATCATATAAAGGAACTATTGATTTGTCAAATACAACTCAAGTTATTCAATATGGTGCGGCAAGTCAGTTAAAAGCAAGTGCATTTGCTACCGAAATATTGAAACAAGTTCAGACAAAGGATTTAGGTGAAACTACAGATATCCTTGTTGGTTTAAAAGAAGACGTTAAGTCATTTGAGGGGATTGCAAATAAAAAGAGTCTATTTCCATTCTTTGACACATTGAAAAAGAAAATAGCAAGATTACAAACGCAGTATTCTAAAGTAGAAGATAATATTAATGCAGTTGAAGTGCAATTAGAGCGTCATTACAAGATAATGATGAAAGATGTTGCAATGTTTGATAAGCTATTTGATGAGAACAAGAATTACTTTAAAGAATTGTCACTATATATAGCTGCAGGAGATGAAAAGTTACACGAGCTAAATACAATCGAATTACCAAGATTAAAAGCTGAAGCAGAAGAGGCTAATGACCCAGGTAAAATACAAGCATTTAAAGATTTCGAACAACAAGTTGTTCGCTTTGAAAGAAAGGTTCACGATTTAAAATTAACGAGAATGGTTATTTTACAATCATCACCTCAAATCAGAATGGTACAAAATAATAGTTTGATGTTGATGGAAAAATTACAATCAAGTATTGTAAATACATTGCCATTATGGAAAAATCAAATGGTATTAACATTAGGCTTAGCTCGTTCTCAACAAGCATTAGGAGCGCAACAAGCAGTGAATGATGCTACGAATCAGTTATTGACTAAGAATAGTGAAATGCTTAAAGATTCAACTATCAAGATTGCAAAAGAAACAGAACGTGGAATAGTAGATATAGAAACGATTCGTAAAGTTAATTCAGATATTATTACTACAATTGATGAGATTGTTCGTATTCAAGCAGAAGGACGTGAGAAAAGACGTGCTGTTGAAATTGAGTTAAAAGATTCTGAAAACGATCTAAAGAAACATTTGCTAAGTAACAATAATTCAGTAAAGTAACTTAAAAGTAAATAGGATAAATTTAAGGTTAGCAGCAATGCTAACCTTTTTTTGTTTACTGTGGTTTGATTTTTGTAAAGTAATTTATCGTTAATTAATTAACGAATGATATTTTATATAAATCTTGAGGAATGAAGATAGCGACTATCGGAATAACAGAATGTTCAGTAATTGTAATTGGACTATTATTATTAGCTATTTATTGGGGCTATGGATTAATTCATTTAATTATGAATATACGCATAGTTGGAAGAGAATCAAGAGTATGGTTACTTATGATGTTTTTATTGCCACTTATAACACCAGCAGTTTATTTTACATTGCATGCAAATGATTCGCTGCCTGTGTTTAAAAAATAATGAATAGAGTTTTAGTAAATAAAAAAAGCTACCCATTAGGGTAGCTTTTTTTGTATATTCAAAATAAGATTATTTTCCTTTTTGAGCAGTTAATTCAGCTATCTTAACAATAACTTGAGTAGCCTTAACCATACTTTCTACAGGAACATATTCGTATTTCCCGTGGAAGTTATGACCACCAGCAAAGATATTAGGACAAGGTAATCCCATGTAAGAAAGTTGAGAACCATCAGTACCACCGCGAATAGCTTTGATAAGAGGTTTAATATCTAATTCTTTCATTGCTTGTTCAGCAATATCAACGATATGCATTACAGGTTCAACTTTTTCACGCATATTGAAATATTGGTCACCGATTTCACAGTTTACGATATCTCCACCAAATTTCTTGTTATATTTTTTGTTGAACTTTTTAGCTAACTTAGCAATTTGCTTTTTGCGTTTCTCGTATTTTTTAAGGTTGTGATCTCTAATGATTAATTCAACCACAGACTCTTCAATACTACCAGTTACGTGGTGTACGTGGAAGAAACCTTCATAACCAGTTGTTTTTTGAGGAACTTCATCTTTAGGTAATTGAGAGATGAATTTGTTAGCTAAAAGAATAGAGTTAATCATTTTTCCTTTTGCATAACCAGGGTGAACACTTTTACCAGCGAAAGTTAATTTAGCATAACCAGCGTTGAAGTTTTCGTATTCTAACTCACCAATTTGGCTACCATCCATTGTATAAGCCCATTCAGCGTCAAACTTCTTAACGTCAAATAAATGTGCTCCTCTACCAATTTCTTCATCAGGTGTAAATCCAATACGAATTCTACCGTGTTTGATTTCTGGATGTTGAATTAAGTATTCCATTGCAGAAACAATTTCAGTAATACCTGCTTTATCATCAGCACCTAAAAGTGTAGTACCGTCAGTTGTGATTAAAGTTTGTCCTTTATATTGTAAAAGATCTTTAAAGTAAGAAGGAGATAGAATGATATTTTGTTCTTTGTTTAACACGATATCTTTACCATCATAATTCTCTACAATTTGTGGTTTTATGTTAGCTCCAGAGAAATCAGGAGATGTATCAAAGTGAGAAACAAAACCGATAGTAGGAACTTCGTGTTCTACATTACTTGGTAATGTAGCCATGATATAAGCATTCTCATCTATAGTTACATCTTCAAGACCGATTTGTTTTAATTCTTCAACTAATTTATTAGCTAAATCCCATTGTTTTTCAGTACTCGGGCAAGAGTTTGAAGAAGGATCAGATTCTGTATCAACAGTTACATAACTGATGAAACGATCAATGATATGTTGCATAATGTATAAGTTTTTATAGTAACAAAAGTAAGGATTTAAAGTGTTATAGCAGTACAATTAAGCAATGATATTTATTGTTTAATGTGATAGATAGCTAATCTTAATTATAATTTAACTTTTCAAAGAGCATCTAATATGAAGATGTGATTTAATGAGAACTATTGAATTGTTGTATATTTGATTCTCATCAAATCAAACGAGATGTTTAAAAAGTATTTTATTCTGTTTTTTTTATTGGCTACAACAATAACGAGAGCTGTAGAGCCAATCAAAGAATATGTAGATCATCCTTTAAATTCAATTTCCAATATATCTTTTGAGGCTGTAGAAATTACAACAGAAGATAATTTTAGTTTAAAGAGTTGGATTTGTATGCCGGCTAAAGAAGTTGATAAACATAGGGTGTTTGTATTAGCTTATGGAGACAGTGGAAATATGTCATACTATGTTCGTCAAGTATTAGAAATGGTAAAACAAGGTTATACCATTGTGATGTTTGATTATCGTGGTTATGGAGAAAGTCAAGCTTTTGAAATGGAGACCACAATGCTATATTATGACGAATTTGTTACTGATTTAAAAGCAGTAGTAGATTATTCTAAAACTCGTTTTAAACAACCCGTTGGCGTTTGGGCTTTATCAATGGGAAGTATTCCTGCTACTTTATTATATAGTCAAGATAAATTCGATTATATGGTTGTAGAAGGTTTTGTTTCAAGTCCAACATTAATTATTGAAAAGGTTAAAAGTCATTTGCAACAAGATTATAAATTACCACCAAGTGCAACCGATTATGAAAAAGCTTTGAGTAGATTATCTGTGCCAATGCTTTTGTTTGCAGGAGATCGTGATGGATTAACAACGCCAGATGAAAGTAAAAGAGCTAAGTATTTAAATGCTAAAAATGAATTAGTGTTTTTTAAAGGGACACATTTGCAAGGGTTTCAAGCTTTATCAAACGAATATCACGGGCAAAGATACGTAGAGGCAATTGATAGTTTTTTTGATATAAATCTGTCAAGTAAGTAATCAGTAGAAATATTAGTCAAAGTTTTACCAATAAATTATAATAGAATCCTAATAATAGGCGCTTGATTAATATATACCTTTGCGCCTTGTTACTCAAACGACATACCACAAGTAAAAATGGAGCAAAACCACAGACATTTTTTGTTATACAAACCGCACGGTTACATCAGCCAATTTATCTACGAAAAGAAAAGAACGAAGCACAAATTAGGAGAGTTATATGATTTTCCTGAAGGGACAATGGCTATCGGTCGATTAGATGAAACTTCAGAGGGGTTGTTGTTTTTGACAACAGACGGAATGGCGAGTGAGCGTGTTAGAAGTGCTCATTATGAAAAGGAATACTATGCTCAAGTTGATGGCTTAGTTACAGACGAGGCAGTTGAACAAATGCGCCAAGGAGTTTTGATAGGTGTGAAGGGTGAGAAGTATATGACAAAACCTTGTGAAGTTGAAAAACTACCTGTTTTACCAGATTGGATTGGTGTAGGAAGACGAATTAGAGATGAAAGACACGGACCAACGAGTTGGGTAAGACTTGTTTTAAAGGAAGGTAAGTTTAGACAAGTTCGTAAAATGACTGCCGCTGTTGGATTTGCTACCTTGCGCTTAGTACGTGTTCGCATAGGCGATGTTTCGTTAAAAGGTATGGAAGTTGGTGAAGTAATAGAAATCGAACAACTATAAGATTATTGATATGAATACAAAGGCAAAAGAGAATTATCAATTTCAAAAGATTGTAGCAACCGTTGGAGTTTTACTTTTCTTAATTAAAGTATTAGCGTGGTATTTAACTAACTCCGTAGCTATTTTGACAGATGCTTTAGAAAGTGTTATCAACGTAGTAAGTGGATTTGTAGGACTATACAGCCTTTATTTATCGTCGTTACCGCGGGATAGAAATCACCCTTACGGACATGGGAAAGTAGAGTTTATTTCTGCTACCTTAGAAGGAGGGATGATTATGCTTGCCGGTATTATTATTATAGTAGAGGCGGTTCGTAATTTGATGAATCCACAGCCAATAGGTAAATTAGATTACGGAATTTACTTAGTAGGTATTACCGCTATAATCAATTATGTTTTAGGATGGTATGCAGTAAAAAAAGGAGAAAAGAACAAATCTTTAGCCTTAATTGCAAGTGGTAAGCATTTACAGTCAGATACATATTCAACCATTGGTATTATCATCGGATTAGTCTTATTGTATTTCACAGGGTATCATTGGTTAGATGGAGGAGTTGCTTTGTTATTTGCTGTAATAATTATGGTTACAGGATATAAAATTGTTCGTGGTGCGATATCTGGTATTATGGATGAAACAGACGAAATCTTATTGAATGAAGTTGTTGATTATCTACAAGAACATAGACGTGAAAACTGGATTGACTTACACAATCTTAGAATTATAAAATACGGTACGGTACTTCATTTTGACTGTCATATGACAGTGCCTTGGTATTTCAACATTGTAGAAGGACATAAAGAAGTTGAGATCTTAGAAAAAGAAATCATCGATAAGTTTGGAGAAGACTTAGAACTATTTGTACATATGGATGATTGTAAAACCTTTTCATGTAAGATATGTTCAAAACAAGAATGTCCTTTTAGAAAAGACCCTTTTGAACATCAGATAAAATGGACTATTGAGAACGTTTTGAAAAACAAAAGACACAATAGTGCCACTACAGATTTAAAATAAACCTTTTTTGAAGGCGATCAAACACAAGGTTTTCGTCCTCAAAGAAGTTGTCAAAAACTCCCGTTTCAATTAAAGCCTCTGTTTTACCTTGTGTAGTATAATCCTGTTTTAAAACAATGATTTCATCGCTTAATTGAATAGCAAGATCCATATCGTGACACGAAAATAAGATAGCTTTATTTTGTTTATGAGCTAATTCTTTTAATAGCTTAAACAATGCTACTTTGTGATGTAAATCTAAATGATTAGTAGGCTCATCTAAAATAATAATAGGGGTGTTTTGTGCTAAAGCTCTTGCAATTAAAACACGCTGTAATTGACCATCACTTAATTGGTCAATTTTCTTTTCTTTTAAATCAGTTATCCCTGTTAAATCAATTGCCTGATCTACCCAATAGATGTCTTCCTTCGTTAATTTACTGTAGTGATTAAGGTAAGGTGTTCTCCCGATTTGAATTAGTTCTTGTACAGTTAGATCTGAAAGAGGAATTCTTTCTGTTAATACAACACTGATAATTTTAGCAAGATCACTATTTGTGTATTCTTGAAGATTTTTATCTTTTAATACTATTTGCCCATTGATGCTTTTTTGGTTTGCAGACAAAGTGCGCAGTAAAGTTGACTTCCCTATTCCGTTAATTCCTACCAATGAAATCAGTTTTCCTTTCTCCAAACGAATATTGACATTTTTTTGTACAGTAACAAAACCATTTTTTGAATGTTTGTATCCAATAGTTAAGTTGTTTGTTTGTAGAATGGGAGTGTGCATACAGAAGAATATAGTTTTTCAAAGTCTAAAAATACTTAATTAGGAGATAGGAAAAAACTACAAGTTAAAATTTTAGGACTATGAACAAATAAGTGTCTAATTAATAATGAAAATTAGAAAAATAGGGTGAATGTTGTTTTTGTAGAATTTTATTAAAGGAAAAAATACATTAGTATTTGGTGTTTAAAAAGAGTTTTTGAAACAAAACACAGATATTTAAGTGCTTTTTCACTTTATTTTTGTCTAAAACACAGATAAAATATGGTATTTTTTTTATTGTTTTTTTAAATACTTTTTGTTTTTAAAGTGTTGGTTTTTAAATGTTTGTATTCTTTAGAGGGTGTTTTAAATACTAATTTTTCTATTTATTTAGGTTATACTTATTCCTTGTATTTACAAGGCTTGTCGCATAATCCTCCGACAATAGTCCGACAATAATCTGGCAATTGCCTGAAAATACTGGGCTGAATAATTTGTGGTCGGACTATTGTCGGAGGAGTGTCGGAGTTTGGTCAAATAAAAATGGTATTCTATATAGTTATCTTGCTAATACTTATTCGTTATAATCAATTTTTATACTATATATCTAATTCATATAACGTTAAATAGTAAAGAACAAGATTGTTTTCTTTGAATTAAAATTAAGGTATAGAAGAAGTGTTTTATCAATATTTAATAGAAGAAAAAGTTACGATATACTCGTTTTTGCAAAAGAAAATAGCAAACAGACATATTCAATTAAAAGAAGGATTAAGGCAAGTAATGATCTGTTTTTATAAGTGTTTTAAAGTGAGAAAGATTAATTAAACAGATTGAAATGATTAGTTTTAAAAAGGGTGTTTTACGATTAAATAGGATGAGAATCCTACATATTGGTTGCTAAAAATAGGCGTAAACAGTAAATAAATCCTATATTTGTAAGACGAATAATTCTATTGTTAAAATATGAAACCGAACACACAACAATTAGCAGAGTTAACTACTCAAGTAAGAAGAGACATTCTTAGAATGGTTCATGCTGTAAATTCTGGACACCCAGGAGGATCATTAGGATGTGCTGAGTTTTTAGTGACTCTGTATCAAAGATTAATGGACAGAAAAGATGGATTTGAAATGAACGGAACAGATGAAGATCTTTTCTTTTTATCAAACGGACACATCTCTCCAGTTTTCTATAGCGTATTAGCAAGAAGTGGATATTTTCCAGTAAGCGAATTAGCTACTTTTAGAAAATTAAATACAAGATTACAAGGACACCCTACTACTCATGACCACTTACCAGGTGTACGTATGGCATCAGGATCATTAGGACAAGGATTATCTGTAGCTTTAGGAGCTGCTCAAGCTAAGAAGTTAAATAAAGACAATCATTTAGTTTACGTTTTATTAGGTGATGGTGAGTTGCAAGAAGGTCAAAACTGGGAAGCAATGATGTATGCATCTGCTAAAAAAGTAGATAACTTAATCGCTACAGTTGACTTAAACGGAAAACAAATTGACGGACCAACAGATAAAGTATTAGACTTAGGATCAGTAAAAGCTAAGTTTGAAGCTTTCGGATGGGACGTTATTGAAATAGAAAAAGGTAATGATATCGATTCTATCTTAAAAGGATACGAAGAAGCAAAAGCTAAAACAATGAACGGAAAACCAGTTTGTGTATTATTACATACAGAAATGGGTAACGGAGTTGACTTTATGATGGGTACTCATGCTTGGCATGGTAAAGCACCTAACGATGCTCAATTAGAAGAAGCTTTTAAACAAAATCCAGAAACTTCTTTTGGAGATTATTAATCCTTATTTAATTAGAATCAATATGAAAAAATATACAAATACAGGTAGCAAAGATACACGTTCAGGATTTGGTGCTGGTTTAGCTGAATTAGGACAAACGAATGAAAATGTAGTTGCACTTTGTGCTGACTTAATTGGGTCTTTGAAAATGGATGAGTTTATTAAAAATCATCCAGAGCGTTTCTTTCAAATAGGTATTGCAGAAGCAAATATGATTGGTATTGCTGCTGGTTTGACAATTGGTGGAAAAATTCCTTTTACAGGAACTTTCGCTAACTTCTCAACTGGTCGTGTATATGATCAAATTCGTCAGTCTGTAGCTTATTCTGAGAAAAACGTTAAGATTTGTGCTTCTCACGCAGGATTAACTTTAGGAGAAGATGGTGCAACTCACCAAATCTTGGAAGACATTGGATTAATGAAGATGTTACCTGGGATGACTGTAATTAACACGTGTGATTACAACCAAACAAAAGCGGCTACATTAGCAATTGCTGAATATGATGGTCCTGTTTATTTACGTTTTGGTCGTCCTGTAGTTCCTAACTTTACACCAGCTGATGAGAAATTTGAAATTGGTAAAGCTGTTATGTTAAGCGAAGGTACAGATGTTACAATTGTTGCAACTGGACACTTAGTTTGGGAAGCGTTAATTGCTGCTGAGGAATTAGAGGCAAAAGGAATTTCTGCTGAAGTAATCAATATTCATACAATTAAACCATTAGACGAAGAAGCTATTTTAAGTTCTGTTGCTAAAACTGGTTGTATTGTTACTGCAGAAGAGCATAACTTCTTAGGAGGATTAGGAGAAAGCGTTGCAAGAGTATTAGCTTTAAACAATCCGTTACCACAAGAATTTGTTGCAGTACAAGATACTTTTGGTGAATCAGGTACTCCAGAACAATTAATGGAGAAATATGGTTTAAATGCTGCTGCTATTGTTGAAAAAGCACAAGTAGCTATCAACCGTAAATTCAAAAGATAATATTTATTATTTTATAGATATAAAAAGGGCTTCACATTGTGAAGCCCTTTTTAGTTTAAGGATATTGATAAAAAAACCGTATCATTCGATACGGTTCTTTTTATTATTTCTTAGGCCATATTATTTCACCGTCTTTTTGGTCAGGGAAACAAGATTTGTCTAAATATCTTGGAATGTCATTGCAAGTTTTTAATGCAGGGTCATCAAAGTTGTAGTATATATTAACCCCATCAACTCTTTCTTTGAATAGTTCAGTTTTAGTAAGAACTCCATCTCCGTCGTCGTCGTCGTCTAAGAAGTTTGGAATACCATCTCCATCTGTGTCAAAACCAAAATAATCTTCTAAAGTTAATTCTTCAACAGGTTTTTGTACATTAACCTCGTATTTTGAAAGAATACCATCACCATCGTGATCTCTTTCTAATCTATGGATTAATGTTAGGTCAGTAATATAAGCTTCATAACCTTTTAATTTACTTCCTGCTCCAGCATTAAAATATCCTAAACCAGATGGGATAAAAGCAATAATTCTACCTGCAGATCCTTCATCATAAGTTGGTAATCCATCTTCACCATTTTTAATTCCTGTCGCTGTTTTTATCTTTGTTAATAATTGACGTTCAGCACTTCTAAGTTGTCCAGGTACTTTTGAATATTGTCCATTAGAAATATTCATAAAGTCTTTAGGCGTAGTAGGAAAAGTATAATATTTTCCAGGGAAGTTAGGATTAAACTCTTCATTTCTTAAAGTAAGATTATTAAGTTTTACATAAGTAGAATCAATTGTAGATGCTCTGTCACCTTTTCCTTCATTTATAACTAAATAATAAACTTTATATTGAAGTTCATCTTTTGGTTTAGTATATTTTAAAGAAGTAGTACCATTTGGATTACGAATTGGTTCAAAATCATACATATCTGATTTTAACACAAAGTCTTTAACTAAACGTGAATCATCCCAAATAGAAGATTCACTATTTTTAATGGTTTCAAAAGTGATGATATCACCTTCTTCTTTGATATAATGAGATTTTAAATAAGCTTCAATACTTGCCTCATTTTCTTGTTTAACTTCAGCGCGGTCTCTTAATTCAACTACACTTGGGCCACTTGGGCTATCATCTTTATTACAATTAGCGGCAATAAGTCCTATAAAGGCAAGACTTAAAACTGTAAATAATCTATTCATTTTTGAGTTATTTTAGTAGTGCAAGATACAATTTTACTTTATTTTTGTGTACTTTGTAAGAGAAAATTAATGCTAAAATATGCGAATAGATAAATATTTGTGGTGTATTAGATACTATAAAACAAGAAGTATTGCAACGGAAGCTTGTAAAAAGGGACATATTACTGTAAATGGTCAGAGTGCCAAAGCATCAAGAGAGGTTTTTCCAACAGATAAAATTACGCTTAGAAAAGACCAAATACTTTATCAATTGACAGTCTTAGACCTTCCTCCAAATAGAGTAGGGGCAAAATTGGTAGATATTTATAGAAAGGATACGACACCTGCTGAGTCATTTGAGCATTTAGAACTCCTTAAATTATCAAAAGATTATTATCGTTCTAAAGGAATGGGAAGACCTACTAAAAAGGACAGACGTGATATAGATGACTATTTAGATATTGAAGATGACGAAACCATTGAATAAAGATTATTGGGAGGGGAGATATATAGATAACAATGCTAAGTGGAGTGTTGGAGCTATTACAACTCCTTTAAAGGAATATATAGATCAATTGCCTAATAAGGATATTAAGATTTTAGTTCCTGGTTTAGGTCACGGACACGAGTTGTTGTATTTACATCGTTTAGGTTTTACGAATATAATAGGGCTTGATTTAACGGATATTGCTATGAGAGAAACTTGTGATGCCGTATCTGATTTCCCTGAAGACAAAGTAGTGTTAGGTGATTTTTTTGAACACAACGGACAATATGATCTTATCATAGAACAAACTTTTTTCTGTTCACTTCCAAAAACATTGAGAAAGAAGTATGTGGATAAAATGTATGATTTACTTTTGCCAGGAGGTAAATTGGTAGGTGTACTATTTGATTGTGAGTTTAAAAATGATGAGCCGCCATTTGGAGGTAGTAAGGAAGAGTACACAACATTGCTTTCAGAGAAGTTGAATATCAATTTAATAGAAACAGCATATAATTCGATTAAGCCAAGGGCAGGAAGAGAATTATTTTTTATAACTATAAAACAACATGACTAAAAAGATTATTTTAACCAAAGAAGAAATTAAGTTTAAGAGTAAACGTATTGCTTATCAGATTTACGAAACTTATGTAGATGAGGAAGAGATTGTAATTGCAGGTGTTGCAAACAGCGGATATGTATTTGCTCAAAAGTTAGCAGAAGCATTACAAGAAATTTCAACTATTTCAGTTAAGTTATGTGAAGTAAGAATTGATAAACAAAATCCTATCAATCCAATAGAGACATCTTTAGATAGTTCTGAATATGCTAATAAAGCCGTAGTATTGGTAGATGACGTTTTAAATTCTGGAGCTACATTAATATATGGAGTAAAGCACTTCTTAGATGTGCCATTAAAGAAATTAAAAACGGCTGTCTTAGTAGATAGAAACCACAAGAACTATCCCGTTAAAGCGGACTTTAAAGGGATATCATTGTCTACATCATTATTAGAACACATTCAAGTAGTTTTTGATGGAGAAGAAGAGTATGCTTATTTAAGCTAATACTTCTATTTCTTTGATAAGTTCTTCAGGAGTCTTATTATCGATAGTAATAATATGTTTAGCTTGATAGTAGAAATAGCTACGATCAAATAAATGTTTCGCTATAAAAGTTTCAAGAGTATCGTCTGTATTATTATTTAATACTGGGCGGTGCTCTTTTTCTTTTTCTAAGCGTTCTGCAAGAGTTTTAATAGATCCTTTTAAATAGATTGAGCAAATTCCTGGTTCTTGTAATACAAGGTGGTTATTCGCATAACAAGGAGTTCCTCCACCCAAGCTTAAAACGAAGTTATCATTTTCAGCTACTATACTATGTAATAATTGGTGTTCTATCTTTCTAAAATATACTTCTCCTTTAGTTTTGAAGATCTCTTTTATACTCATATTGAGTTTTTTTTCGATTTCAAGGTCTAAATCTATAAAAAGTAAGTGTAGGTGCTTAGCCAGTATTTTACCAATTGTTGATTTTCCTGAGCCCATATAGCCTAATAGGATAATTTTTTTCATAAAAATAAGGGGTTGTACCTTAGTGTCTTAGGTAATATTTGAAAATAAAAGACAAAAATAAACCAAAAAAGCTTAGACTTTTTAAAAAAGTGTTCTATATTTGCACCCGCAATAAGGAATTGAAATAATGACTCGATAGCTCAGTTGGTAGAGCACAACACTTTTAATGTTGGGGTCCTGGGTTCGAGCCCCAGTCGGGTCACAAAATCATATTCAATTTCTTATTAGCATTGACTCGATAGCTCAGTTGGTAGAGCACAACACTTTTAATGTTGGGGTCCTGGGTTCGAGCCCCAGTCGGGTCACATATAAAATAAATAGTCATTTCTGAAACATTGACTCGATAGCTCAGTTGGTAGAGCACAACACTTTTAATGTTGGGGTCCTGGGTTCGAGCCCCAGTCGGGTCACAAAGATCAAAAGTATAGTTTCAGAAATAACATTGACTCGATAGCTCAGTTGGTAGAGCACAACACTTTTAATGTTGGGGTCCTGGGTTCGAGCCCCAGTCGGGTCACAAAAATAAAAATCACTTTCAGAAATACACTGACTCGATAGCTCAGTTGGTAGAGCACAACACTTTTAATGTTGGGGTCCTGGGTTCGAGCCCCAGTCGGGTCACAAAGCTACTCTTTACGGAGTAGCTTTTTCTGTTTTATAGAAGAGAAGATGTATTTTTATTTTTCAAATGAAACGCCTAATATTTTTGTGCCTTGCTTTAATGAAAAGTAAATATTATTCATAACTTTAGGATAAAGAATATATAACTACCGGCCGCGTGGAGGAATTGGTAGACTCGCCATCTTGAGGGGGTGGTGTCGCAAGACGTGTCAGTTCGAATCTGATCGCGGTCACTTAAGAAAGACAATTGAATGTATTCAGTTGTCTTTTTTTGTTTTATACAGACACTCTTGTTATTTTTTTGAGAAAAAAGGCGGTAAAAAAATAAAGCTACTTAAGTGATTAAGTAGCTTTATTTTTAGTTTTCTTCTGTTTTTTCATCATCATCATTTACTTTTTTCGAATTCCCCATCATCATGAACAATGCGATAACTAAGGCAACACAAACTAATGCGAAGATAATGATCATAAAAGTTCCGTTACCAAAGTTGTAAAGAGGTAAGTTGTGTAAAGTCATAATATGTTTTATTTTTGTTATTTTAACAATAAAGGTATGTATTAAATTTAACATTTAAAATGATATTTGTCATATATGTATTTGAGTGAGTTATAAACATCTTAAATGGTGTTTTTTAAACTGTTCTTTAAATGTAATAAATAACATAAAATATTTTATAGTCTTATTTACTCATACTGTGGTGTTTAAAATGTTGGGTGATTTTTTTTTAAAAAAAGTGATATCTATGTTTGTGTAGTTTTCAAAAAAGGCTACCTTTGCACAGCAATTGAGAAACAAATAAATGTTTATCAATGACTCGATAGCTCAGTTGGTAGAGCACAACACTTTTAATGTTGGGGTCCTGGGTTCGAGCCCCAGTCGGGTCACAAAGCTGAGATCAATCTCAGCTTTTTTATTTTCATGTCTTTAGTATGTGAAAATAAAATTTTGCAAGAATGCTGATATTTTTATTTTAAAGAAGGTCAGTAGAAAAAGATTTAATGACTCGATAGCTCAGTTGGTAGAGCACAACACTTTTAATGTTGGGGTCCTGGGTTCGAGCCCCAGTCGGGTCACAAAAGCTGAGATTTATCTCAGCTTTTTTTATTTATATAGATTTGTACTTTGCAGGTTTACTTCGTTATTATTAATAACTATAGTTATTTTAGCTTGTGACTTTTTGGCTTTAGCTGTAGTTGGATACCAAGCTCTATTTGGTTCTACAAAAATAAGTAGTCCCTCATCATCTCCTAATGCTAAGAATTGATTTGAGGCAACTGCTTTGTCAAATAACGAGAGATTATGAAGTGTTATTAGTTCTTTTGCCTTGTCTAATGCTTTTTCTGAAACCACACCAAACTCACTGATGTTAAGTATTGCAGCTGATGAAAAGGATTTATCTATTAAAATAGGGCTATCTTCTCTTGCTATAAATTCTAAAAGATTACCATTGTTATCATAGAAATATATAGATTCGGCTTTCCATTGTTCAAAATTGGTAACAATGTTATTGGTAGGAGATAAGAGTAGTTTAAATCGTTTCTCTGACCACGTAATCGCTTCGTTTAAGTGGTTGGGTTGAATATTAAATGCGTAGTGATAGATTTCAAGATCATTCGATGTATGAATAAAAGTAAGTTGGCTATCACCAATCTTGAAAGTAATCCTATTCTCTGTTTCTTGAATAATTGAAAAATTTAATGTGTTTACATAGAAATCCTTTGTTTGTAGAATGTCATTTGTATAAATTGTAATATGTTGTAATTTCATAATTGTATTTCTTAATTATTACGAAGATATTTTTTAAAATACAATTAGTCGATAGTCCACTTCCTTTTAAATTTATAAGAGAATAGTTTTTATTGATAAGTAGAAGGGAGTGAAAATAAAAAATGCTACCTACATTAATATGTAAATAGCATTCTATCTTATTTTAAAGTTTTTAAGGTATTACCAAGAGGTAATTTCATTTTGTTTGTCAATGCTGTTAGTTCGTCTAATGAAAACTGACCAGTAATTAACATAATGATACTTTCTTGTCCATCAACAATTCCTTCGTTGAACATTACTAATTGACTTGCGTTTTTAGAGTTTCCGTCTTTGTCAATATAAATAGTAATCGTAGAATTATTGTCTTTTTTATTTAGCACTTCTTTTAATCCTTGTGCAGAGATGTAATTGTTAACCGTAGTTTTCATCTCAGGTTTTACTTGACTTGCACTTGAGTTGAATACTTTAAGCATAGTCAGTTTTTTGATTAGATTAAAGTAAACACGTTCTTCATCTGTATTCGCTTCTACTTTAACGTTTGCCATCATTTCAAACATTTTTTTGTTTACGATGACATTGTTTATTTGTTTGTTTTTCTCAAACTTAGCAAAGTCGTCTTGTGCGTAAGTCATTGAAACGCTAAAAAGCGCAAAGAATACTATAGATGTAAAGTGTAGTATTTTATTCATGTTTATTTGTTTTTGACTTTATTAGACTCTAATCCTTCATTAAGGTTTAATGAAAGCTCTGTTAGAATCTTGTAACATTCTTGATAAGCAACCTCTGGATCACTATATGTTCCGTAGTCTGTGTTTTTAATTGTTTGTATTTCTGTTTTTTTTGCTTGTAATAGTAGAGAAACAGTGCTCACTATTGCAATCAAGAAAATAGATAAAATTAATATCTTTTGTAGCGATTTTTTTTTCATAGTCCTTTTAATACAGGTGTAAACCTTGTATAAATGTAAGAAGTTTTTCGGTATTTCCTATTTTTTGTTACATTTCCTTTGTAATGACAAGGGATAGGTGCAGGTTTAAACTTTGAACATCACAAGATTAATAGCGGGAGTGAATAGGTTACTATTGCTTAATTATTCTATTTTTGTTTTATCAACCAAATAACGTAGTATGAAAAATATAAAGAATTTTTTTATAATAGCTTTTTTGTCTATCACTGTTTTCTCTTGTAAAAAGAAGCAAGAGAAAGAAACAACAGTTGCAGCAACAAACGATATTGAATACGCTAACGGATTAGCTATTTATACCTATGATAAGTTTACTGTTGTCAAAGTTTTACAACCTTGGGCAGGGGCTGATAAAGAGTTTACTTATGTTTTATACAAAGAAAACGGATTAGTGGTGCCAGATTCATTGCGCAAGTTTCCACAAGTAAAAGTGCCGATTGATCGTGTAATAGCAACTTCTACTACTCATTTGCCGTCTTTAGTGGCTTTAGGAGAGGAGCAAACACTGGTTGGTTTTCCTGGTTTAGATTATATTTCTTCTCAACCGATAAGAGATTTAATTAATGCAGGTAGTGTGAAAGAGCTGGGGCAAAATGAACAGATAAATACGGAACTTGCTTTAGATTTAGAGCCAACCGCAATTGTTGCTTTTGCAATGGATGATAATAATGCGGCTCTGCATACAATTCAACAAAGTGGAATACCTGTAATTTACAATGGTGATTGGGTAGAACAGACTCCTTTAGGAAAAGCTGAGTGGATTAAATTATTTGGTGCTTTATATGGGAAAGAGGCAGAAGCTAAGTTGTTTTTTGATAATGTAACAAAGAATTATAATAAGGTATTAGAGCTTGTAAAAGATGTTACAGAATATCCAACTGTGATGAGTGGTGCTATGTATCAAGATGTTTGGTATTTACCACAAGGTCAAAGTTGGGTAGCAATGTACTTTAAAGATGCAAAAGCAGACTATCTGTGGAAGGACAGTGAGGGGACAGGAAGTTTGTCATTGTCTTTCGAAGCTGTTTTTGACAAAGCAGCAAAGGCTAAATATTGGGTTAACCCTGCGCAGTTTGAAACATTGACAGATATGCAACAGGCGAATCCTCATTATGCGCAATTTGACGCTTTTAAAAGTAAAAACGTGTTTTCTTTTGCTCCTAAAAAGGGCGAAAAGGGAGGAAGCGTTTTTTATGAATATGGACCTAATAGACCTGATTTGGTCTTGAAGGATTTAGTCTATATTTTTCACCCAGAGGTTTTAGGAGACGAGTATAAGCCTACTTTTTACGAACAGCTAAAATAGGATGAGTAAGAAAATAGGTATAGGAGGATTATTTGTTGTATTGGCAGTGGTATTTGTAATGAATATTGCTACTGGGAGCATTCACATTCCTTTTTTTAAGGTAGTGCAAATATTGTTTGGAGAGGTTGAGGTAAAAGATACTTGGAAGTATATTGTTCTTAATTATCGCTTACCTAAGGCAGTTGTAGCTGTTTTAGTAGGAGTTGCTCTATCGTTGAGTGGGCTATTAATGCAAACCTTATTTCGCAATCCTATGGCAGAGTCCTATGTATTAGGAATTAGTTCAGGAGCCAGCTTAGGTGTTGCATTTTTGATTTTAGGTTCTGCTTTTTTACCCATTTCATTGGTTCCTATTTTGACTTCATCTTACGGAATAGCGTTAGTGTCTATTTTAGGAAGCTTAGGCCTTTTACTATTAGTTTTACTGATTTCGAATACAGTCAGAAATACAGTAACTGTTTTGATTGTAGGGTTGATGTTTGGTAGTTTTGCCAATGCTGTAGTGAGTATACTGACTTATTTTAGTAGTGCAGAACAATTAAAGCGTTTTACGTTTTGGTCTATGGGGAGTTTGGGCAATTTAACTTGGGATACAATCGCCTTATTTAGTTCGGTAGTTTTTATCGGTTTAATAGGGTGTTTGTTTTTAGTACGTACACTTGATGCTTTGCTTTTAGGAGATAACTATGCCTTATCAATGGGAATAAATATCAGAAATTCTCGCAATATGATAATTTTGGTTACAAGTTTATTGGCAGGTGTATCTACAGCTTTTGTAGGGCCAATTGCCTTTGTAGGTTTAGCCGTGCCTCATATAGCTCGGTTATTGTTAAAAGTGAGTAGCCATCGTTATTTGATTATTTCTACCGCTTTATTAGGAGGAGTATTGATGTTGTTATGTGATATATTGACACAAATAAAGGGAGAGTCGTTTTTATTGCCAATTAATGCAGTTACCTCTATATTTGGAGCACCAATAGTTATATGGTTATTATTGAGGAATAAAGTACAGTCTTAATGACTTTTGAATAAATATAAAAATAAATTAAAATTTATAAGCATCCATTGTTTTGCTTTATCTTTGCCAGTTGTAAATAATTAATATGAAGTTCGACTTATTACATACAGACGCTAATTCTCGTGCTCGTGCCGGGAAAGTTACGCTTGACCACGGTGTTATTGAAACGCCAATTTTTATGCCAGTAGGAACTGTTGCTTCGGTAAAAGGAGTTCACCAAAGAGAGCTTAAAGAAGAGGTAAATCCAGATATTATTCTTGGAAATACGTACCATCTTTATTTAAGACCTAAAATGGAGATTCTTAAACAAGCCGGAGGATTACACAAGTTTATGAACTGGGATCGTAATATTTTAACGGATAGTGGTGGATTTCAAGTTTATTCTCTTTCTGGAAATCGTAAGATTAAAGAAGAGGGAGTAAAGTTTAAATCTCATATCGATGGTTCTTACCATTTCTTCTCTCCAGAGAGTGTTATGGAAGTTCAAAGAACAATTGGTGCAGATATCATTATGGCATTTGACGAATGTACGCCTTATCCTTGTGATTATAGATATGCAAAAAGATCTATGCATCGTACACACCGTTGGTTAGACAGATGTGTTGATCACTTGGCTAAAGTACCTGAAATGTATGGGTATTCTCAAACGTTATTTCCAATTGTACAAGGAAGTACATTTAAAGATTTAAGACAGCAATCAGCAGAGTATATCGCTAATGTTGGAGCTGCCGGAAATGCTATTGGAGGATTGTCAGTAGGAGAACCAGCAGAAGAAATGTATGCAATGACGGAGTTGGTAACTGATATTTTACCAAAAGAAAAGCCTCGTTATTTAATGGGGGTTGGAACGCCAATTAATATTTTAGAGAATATTGCTTTAGGAGTAGATATGTTTGACTGTGTTATGCCAACGCGTAATGCACGTAACGGAATGTTGTTTACTGCAAATGGTACTATCAATATGAAAAACAAGAAGTGGGAAAATGATTTTTCACCGATTGATGAGAATGGGTACACTTGGGTAGATACAGAATATTCAAAAGCATATTTACGTCACTTGTTTGCTGCGAATGAGTCTTTAGGGAAACAAATCGCAACAATTCACAATTTAGGTTTCTATATGTGGTTAGTACGCGAAGCACGTCGTCAGATTTTAGCTGGTACTTTCACAGAGTGGAAAAACAAAATGGTAAAACAATTAGGACAACGTTTATAAACGTTATTTAAAATATTTTAAGAGCATCAAATTAGATTCGTATGAAGATTATAGACTGGTATATACTTAAAAGGTATTTGGCAACATTTTTTGTAATGTTATTACTTTTTGTACCGATTGGAATCGTTATTGATGTCTCTGAGAAAATCAACAAGATGTTAGCAAATAAAGTACCGGTTTCGGCGATACTATTGTATTACCTTGACTTTACAATTTATTTTGCTAACATGTTGTTTCCTATTTTCCTGTTTATATCTATTATTTGGTTTACTTCAAAACTGGCAAATAATACAGAGATTGTAGCTATTCTTAGTTCGGGTATTTCTTTTACTCGTTTTTTAAGACCTTATATAGTAGGAGCTACATTTGTTTCTTTATTTGCGTTAATAATGTCTGTTTTTATTGTTCCAAAGGCAAGTCAGGGCTATAACGATTTTAGATATAAATACCTTAAACGAGATGAGGTTCGCGAGAGTCAGAATGTTTATAGACAGATTAGTGCGAATGAGTTTATCTACGTAAGTAACTTTAATTATAATTCAAAAACAGGTTATAACTTCTCAATGGAGGTTTTTGACGAGAATAAATTGGTGTCAAAAACGACAGCAAACCGTATTGTTTGGAATCCAGAAACAGAGAATTATACGTTGTATGATTATTTTAAAAGAGATGTAGGAGAAGGAGAAGATCAGCTTGAAAAGGCAGAGCAAAAAGATATGACGTTAGATTTTGATATTGACGATTTAACGCCTGTAGTTTATGCTGCTGAAACAATGCAATTGGGACCACTGAAACGTTTTATTGAAAAAGAACAGATGCGAGGGTCTTCTAATATCAATACCTATCTTGTAGTATTGTATAAAAAATATAGTATTCCTGTTTCTGCATTTATCTTGACGATTATTGCTGTATCTGTATCTTCAATGAAGAGAAGAGGAGGAATGGGGGTTAACTTAGCAATTGGTATTGCTTTAGCCTTTATCTATGTGTTTTTTGACAAAATATTTGGTACGCTTGCAGAGGCGTCAAGTATTCCTCCATTATTTGCAGTTTGGTTTCCGAATATAGTATTTGGTATTTTAGCAATCTTTTTGTTACGCAATGCTCGCAGATAATATAAAAAGTTACATCTATCTTCATATAATCGTTTTTATATGGGGATTCACAGCAATTTTAGGGCATTTAATTACCTTAGAAGCGTTGCCATTAGTTTGGTATCGTATTTTAATAGCTGTCGTTACTTTAGGGATTATGTTTTTGTTTAAAAGACAAACACTTCAAGCTTCAAAAGGAAAGATACTTCAGTTTTTTGGAGCAGGATTAGTCATTGCGTTGCATTGGTTGACATTCTTTTGGGCAATTAAAGTTTCTAATATTTCTGTTACATTAGCTTGTTTATCCACAGGAGCTTTTTTTGCTTCTATATTGGAACCAATCTTTTTTAAACGAAGAATAATTGGATACGAAGTATTGTTTGGCTTTATCGTTATCTGTGCCTTAGCTTTAATATTTAGTGTAAGTGGAGAGTATGTAGAGGGGATAGTTTTAGGATTGTCATCTGCTTGTTTGTCAGCCACTTTTTCAATCATTAATAGCAAGTTAGTTAAACATACAGCAGCACCAATTATCACATTTTATGAGATGTTAGGAGGTCTGCTAATACTATCAGTATTTCTTCTTTTTACAGGGAGTTTTACAAGTGAATTTTTTACAGTAAGTTTGACGGATTGGTTTTGGCTTTTCATTTTAGGAGTTTTTTGTACAGCATTTGCTTTCTTAGGCTCTGTTTATATAATGAAGTTTTTAACGCCTTTTACCGTGATGTTGACTATTAATTTAGAACCCGTTTATGGTATTTTATTAGCGGTTTTATTGTTTAAGGATAGTGAAAAAATGAACTCCGAATTTTATGTTGGAGCCTTATTAATACTGAGTACTGTTGTGTTAAATGCGATAGTAAAAAATAGAAAAAAGAGAAAACTTAGTCTCAAATAGCTTATCTATTCGAGGATTGTTTTATCTTTGTAATTCGTAATTGAAATTAAAACTTAATCATAAATGGAATATTTAGATTTTGAACTTCCAATTAAAGAGCTTGAAGAGCAGTTGGGTAAATGTACGTTGATAGGAGAGGAATCTGATGTTGATGTATCAGCGACTTGCAAACAAATTGAGAAGAAATTAGAAGAAACCAAAAAGAGCATATATAAGAATCTAACGGCTTGGCAAAGAGTTCAATTGTCAAGACACCCAAATAGACCTTATACTATGGACTATATCAAAGCATTATGTGGAGATACATTTTTAGAACTTTTCGGAGATAGAAATGTAAAAGACGATAAAGCAATGGTAGGTGGTTTAGGTAAAATCGGTGATCAAAGTTTTATGTTCGTTGGTCAACAAAAAGGTTACAACACTAAAACGAGACAGTTTAGAAACTTCGGAATGGCAAATCCTGAAGGATATAGAAAAGCTCTACGTTTAATGCAAATGGCAGAGAAATTCAATATTCCAATCGTTGCTTTGATTGATACTCCTGGAGCATATCCTGGTTTAGAAGCAGAGGAAAGAGGACAAGGAGAAGCTATTGCACGTAATATTTTCGAAATGTTCCGTATTAAAGTGCCAATCATCTGTATTATTGTAGGTGAAGGTGCTTCAGGAGGAGCTTTAGGAATTGGTGTAGGAGACAAAGTAACGATGCTTGAAAATACTTGGTATTCTGTTATTTCACCAGAGTCATGTTCTTCAATTTTATGGAGAAGCTGGGAATATAAAGAGCAAGCAGCAGAGTCTTTAAAATTAACTTCTTTTGATATGAAGAAAAATAAGTTAGTTGACGATATTATTAAAGAACCTCTTGGAGGAGCTCATACTAATAGAGAAGAGACTTTTGCAAGTGTTAAGAAATACATTGTAGACACTTATGCTTCTTTACAGAAAGTACCAACAGAAAAGCTTTTAGCTAATCGTATGGAGAAATATTTTGAAATGGGAGAATACAGAGACTAATTCAAAATTTAGATAATAAAACTGAATCCGAGACATTGTCTCGGATTTTTTATTTTAATACCCTGACTATATAATTAACTATTTGATTTATATATTTGGGTTGAGTAATACTTAAAAAAGGTGTAATTTTGCGATATGGAGCAAGCTAAAGATTTTAGACCAATGAAGTCTTTTTCTAAGGAGATCGTTTCTCTGGAAAAAGGAAAGTTACCACCTCAAGCAGTTGATTTAGAGGAGGCTGTATTGGGTGCAATGATGATTGATAAAAAAGGTATTGATGAGGTAATTGATATTTTACAGCCAGATGCTTTTTATAAAGATGCTCATAAGCATATTTTTGAAGCGATTGATCAGTTATTCGTAGGTAACCAACCTATTGACTTGTTAACTGTTTCTACGCAACTTCGTAAAAATGGAAAACTTGATTTAGTAGGAGGGGATTACTATTTGGTTAGCTTAACTCAGAAAATTACGTCTTCAGCACATATCGAATTTCACTCACGTATCATTTTACAGAAGTTCATTCAGAGAAGTTTAATTCGCATTTCAAATGAAATTATTGAGAATGCATACGACGAGACAAGTGATGTGTTTGATTTATTAGATCAAGCAGAGTCTAAGTTGTATGAAGTTACTCAAGGAAATATTAAAAAGAGTTCAGAGACAGCTCAGTCTCTTGTTGCTCAGGCAAAAAAGAGAATTGAAGAAATTAGTACAAAAGAGGGGTTAAGTGGGCTTCCAACAGGATTCCATAAACTTGATGCACTTACATCTGGATGGCAACCAAGTGACTTGATCATTATTGCTGCTCGTCCTGGTATGGGTAAGACAGCTTTTGTCTTGTCTATGGCACGTAATATCGCGATTGATTCAGGAGCTGGTGTAGCTGTGTTTTCATTAGAGATGTCTTCTGTACAGTTGATTACTCGTTTGATTTCATCTGAAACAGGTCTTTCATCAGAAAAACTACGTACAGGTAAATTAGAAAAGCACGAGTGGGAACAATTAAACGTGAAGGTAAAGGACTTAGAACGTGCACCTTTATTTATTGATGATACGCCTTCATTGTCTATTTTCGATTTACGTGCAAAAGCAAGACGTTTAGCTTCACAACACGGTATTAAGTTGATTATTATTGACTATTTGCAGTTAATGACTGCAGGAGGTAATTCTAAAGGAGGAGGAAACCGTGAGCAAGAGATTTCTACTATTTCACGTACTTTGAAAGCATTAGCAAAAGAGCTTGATGTTCCTGTTATTGCCTTATCTCAGTTATCGCGTGCTGTGGAAACGCGTGGTACGTCAAAAAGACCTTTATTATCCGATTTAAGGGAGTCTGGGGCGATTGAGCAAGATGCGGATATTGTATCGTTTATTTATCGACCAGAGTACTATAAAATTGAAGAATGGGATGATGAAGAAAGAAGTCCAACTGCAGGACAAGCTGAATTTATTGTAGCAAAACACAGAAATGGTGGATTAGATAACATAAGACTGAAGTTCTTAGGACAATTTGGTAAGTTTGATAATCTTGAGGAAGATAGTTTTGGAACAGGCTTTATTTCATCAGCAATGAATGAAGAAGGGAACCAAGGTTATGGGCAAAACCTAACTAATACTCTCCCTCCAGCTTCACAAGTATTTAATAGTCCAGCGAACAATAATTTTAACGATGATGATGTTCCTTTTTAAAAGGAGTAATTATAATAGACTAAAAAAGGCAGATATCATATGATATCTGCCTTTTTTAGTTTGCTTCTGTTGATTCTACATCAACTATAAATTCTTTATTTGCTGTATCCCAATTGAAATATTTATAACAAGTTTCAATGTAAGATTTTTTGTCATTTTTATAAGTGTCAAAATAAGCATGCTCCCATAAATCTATTCCTAATAAAGGTTTACCTAATTGCAATTCAGGCATATTAGGACTATCATTGTTTAATGTGGTTACAACACTTAATTTTCCATTAGGTAAAATAGTAAGCCATATCCAACCTGATCCAACTAAAGCATTTCCTTTATTAACGAATTCGCTTTTTAATTCGTTTATTGAGCCAAAAGATTCAACAATCAGTTTAGCTAAGGTTTCATTCGGTTTACTTTCACTTTTTGGATTAATTGATTGCCAAAAAATATTGTGATTGTAATAAGCACCAGAAAAGTTTTTCAAATTAGAGTATCTACTATCGATACGCGTTATTAAAGTACTTATCTCATCTTTTTCAAAAGGAGTTCCGTGTACGGCTGTATTTAGTCGATTTGCATAGTCTAAATGAACTTTGTCAAAATGAATGAAAGCAGTTTCAGGTTTTACTATAACTTCAAAATCATTGAAGTTATATGGTAATCCGCGCATTTCAAAAGGACCTTGCTTAGTTTTGATAGTAGCAGGATCGGGGAAATCACTTTTCTGAATATTAAAAGCTTCTCTTTCTGGTATTTCAACTTCTGTTAGGTCGTTTTTATGTCCACAAGAAGAAAATAACAATAAGTTAGAACAAAATAAAATTGCAATATTTCGTTTAAGCTTAATCATTTTTAAATATCTCTTTAGCTATTTTAATATACTCCTCTTTAGCTTCAGTCATTGATAAATGACTTACTTGTGTCCACGCATTAAACTTAAAGGCCTTTTTAATGTCAAATGACATTTCTTCAAAGTCTTTATGACTTAATCCGTTTGTAGCTTGTTTGTAATAGGCATATATGCGTAACATTACATCAGCAGGAAGGTTTTTAGCTTCCTCTGAAATACGTTTATATGCTTCTTTAAATTCTATATCTAAATTGCTCATTATTTATTTTTGTGCAATTACTGTTTTATTTCCAACTGCTTTTTGATCTAAAGCTACTTCAATTTTTGTTCCAATAGGGAAGTATAAATCTACTCTTGAGCCAAATTTAATAAATCCAGCATCAGTACCTTGAACGACTTTCATACCTGGCTTAGCATAATTTACAATACGTCTTGCTAAAGCACCGGCGATTTGTCTATACATAATTTCTCCAAATACTGGGTTTTCTACTACAACAGTAGTGCGTTCGTTTTCTTCACTTGCTTTAGGATGCCAAGCAACTAAATATTTACCAGCGTGGTATTGACTGTATTTAATTAATCCACTCAGCCCATAACGCGTTACGTGTACGTTTAAAGGAGACATAAAGATAGAAACCATAAGTCTTTTTTCCTTAAAATATTCTGGTTCGTACACCTCTTCAATTACAACTACTTTTCCATCAACAGGTGCTAAAACAGTATTGTCATTTGGAGTAACACTTCTATTAGGGTTTCTGAAAAATTGAAGTATTAAGATTAAGAATATAAGTACAATTGATTGTACGATCATTCTTATCCAGTCGATATCAATTAATACATCAGCTAAAACGACTAATCCTACAGCTACTACTAATGAGTAAAAAATAATTTTCGTTCCTTCTTTGTGAAACATAGGTTATAATATTTGATAAATTAAATACAAAAATGGTGCTACAAATATAACACTGTCAAGGCGATCTAATATACCACCATGACCTGGCATTATTGAACCGCTATCTTTGACACCAGCTTCTCTTTTGAAGTGTGATTCTACTAAATCACCAATGGTTCCAAAAATGCTGACAAAAATAGCACTACTTATCCAAACTATCATACTAAAAAAGTCAAAAAATTGACTTAATATGATACTTGCTATGATACTGAACACTAAACCACCTACAAAACCCTCAATAGTTTTCTTTGGTGAAATTCTTTCAAATAGTTTATTTCTCCCAATTTTCTTTCCAACGATATAGGCAAATGTATCATTTGTCCATATTAAAATCATCATTCCAATTATAATATTAGGGGTATATTCACCTCTAACGAAAGGTAGATATAATATAGCTGTAAAAGTTGCTATAATGTAACCTAAAAAGATTATGATTTTAATAGGGAATGATCTATTAGGTTTTCGTGTAGTGAATAATTCCGCTAATAAGGCTAATAAGATTACTACAGCAAAGATTGCGATAGCATTTATAGGCATAATATCTCTGTCCCAAAACACACACGAAATAGCTATTAAAGCTATTATCATAGATAAGGACTTAGGTAACTTTATAAGTTTTGCAAATTCAAAAGAAGCAACAAACATAAAGAAACCGAAAAGGATTTCAAAAGTAAGGGGAGAGTATAGAGTTGCTCCTATCAATAGCGCAATGTAGATTACACCTGATATTGCACGAGTAACTGATTCTGACATATTATAAATCTTCTAAAAGTAATAGGTATAAATTTTTAGGCGATCTACCATAGCTAAGGAAATCCGCTTCAACAGGTGCTTCTTTAAAGCAGTTGAAGGCTGTGATATTGCTTGGTAGTGCACTTCCGTATTTTCGTTTTATTTCTCGCAGGCCATCACTTTTAGTTCTTGTTATTTGACTTGTTTTAGCTATTATAATCAAGTTTAAAGGTAAATGGTGTGCTTTGTTATCTTTTAATTGTTTACCAGAGAATAGTATAGAGCCATCTTCAGCAATTAAACTCTCGCACGTAGAGAAAAAGAATGTAGGTTGTTTAACGTTGATATACTTAACGTTATTTTCATCTAAAAGAGGATATAACTGTGTTTCATAGCTTAATGCTTCTGTTTCAAACCAGTCATTTTCTAAAAGTATATTTACAAAAGTTTCTGTTAAATCTTCATTTGATTCACAATAAAGAAACTTTCCACCATTTTCTTTAAAATTAACAGTAAATAGTTCATCTACCGGCATCTTCTCCTCTGGAAGATACTGACTTCTTTCTGGAGTAGACTGCTCTACTTCAGGAACTGAAGGCTGAAAAACTTTAATTAATTTCTTTAAAAAATTCATGTCAACTTTACTCCGATGAAATAATTTGGTTATAAGTATTCAAAGATAAAAAAAATCTTAACTTAAAGTTGCCTTTAGGTTAAGATTTTTAGTATTTGTGCTTTATGTAGAAGATTATTCTTCTGTTTGCTCGGGTTTGTTTTCTTCTGAGATATTTATTTCAACTGCCCCTTCTTTGTCAAATGGGCGTTTGCCAAATATATCTTCTAAGTCTTGTTTAAAGATTACTTCTTTTTCACAAAGTAAATCAGCTAATTGAATTAACTTTTCTCTGTTTTGAGATAAGATAGATTGTGCACGTTCGTACTGTCCTTCAATTAAAGATGAAATCTCTTGGTCAATGATTCTTGCAGTTTCTTCAGAATATGGTTTACCAAAACCGTATTCATTTTGTCCTGATGAATCATAGTAAGTAATATTTCCTAATTTTTCATTCAATCCGTAGATGGTAACCATTGCTTTTGCTTGTTTAGTTACTTTCTCTAAGTCGCTTAATGCACCAGTTGATATTTTATCAAAGATAATTTTTTCAGCAGCACGTCCTCCCATTGTAGCACACATCTCGTCTAACATTTGTTCTGTTCTAACGATTTGTCTTTCCGCAGGTAAGTACCAAGCAGCACCTAAACTTTGTCCACGAGGAACGATTGTTACTTTTACTAATGGAGCAGCATGTTCACACATCCAACTTACAGTAGCGTGTCCAGCCTCATGAATAGCGATAGCATATTTTTCTTCTGGAGAGATAATTTTGTTTTTCTTTTCTAAACCACCAATGATACGGTCAACTGCATCAAGGAAATCTTGCATATCAACTTGCTTTTTGTCTTTACGAGCAGCAGTTAATGCAGCCTCATTACAAACATTGGCAATATCAGCACCAGAGAATCCTGGAGTTTGTTTAGATAAGAAATCAATATCTAAGTTATCTACTTTTTTAATGTTTCTTAAGTGAACGTTGAAGATAGCTTCACGTTCTTTAACGTCTGGTAGATCAACATAAATTTGTCTGTCAAAACGTCCTGCTCTTAAAAGAGCTTTATCCAATATTTCAGCACGGTTAGTTGCAGCTAATACAATAACATTAGTATTAGAACCAAAACCATCCATTTCTGTTAATAATTGGTTTAATGTGTTTTCTCTTTCGTCGTTTGAACCAGAGAAGTTGCTTTTACCACGTGCACGACCAACAGCATCAATCTCATCAATAAAGATAATTGAAGGAGATTTTTCTTTCGCTTGTTTAAACAAGTCTCTTACACGAGAAGCACCAACTCCTACAAACATTTCAACGAAGTCAGAACCAGAAAGTGAAAAGAAAGGAACTTTCGCTTCACCTGCAACCGCTTTCGCTAATAATGTCTTACCAGTACCTGGAGGTCCTACTAAAAGAGCTCCTTTTGGAATTTTACCTCCAATAGAAGTATATTTTTCTGGGTTTTTAAGAAATTCTACAATTTCTACAATTTCTTCTTTAGCCCCTTCCAATCCTGCAACATCTTTAAAGCTTACTCTGATGTCGTTTTTCTCATCAAAAAGTTTTGCTTTAGATTTACCAATCGAAAAGATTTGGCCACCGCCACCAGCGCCACCGCCACCAGACATTCTTCTCATCATAAATAACCAGAAACCTATGATGATAACAATCGGCAAGAAGCTAATTAATAAGTCTCCCCAATTACTGTCAGGTTCTGATTTATATTCTACTAATTTATCTTCACTTTTAGCTTTGTCAAGCTTCGTTTGAAAAATCTCAGAATTACCAATGTCAGTTAGGAATTGTGGTCCTGTGTTTCCTTTACCAAGGATACTTTTCTTTTGTAAATCTTTGAATTCCTCTTGTTGTAACGCTTCTTCAGTTAAATAAACTTTTGCTACTGTGCGATTGAAATCAACTTTTTCTACATATCCCTGTTCTAAATAGTCATATAATTTTGATAAACCCAATTGTCTTGAGTCTCCAAAATTACTTCCATTAGTCAGGAAGTTAATTACAAGAATAATCACTAAGAGACTTCCATAAAGTATCCAAGGATTAAATCTTGATTTTTTTGGATTAGGTTTCATATTATCAGACATGAAAAATAATTTTAGTGATTAATATTGGCTTTCAACAGTGGTGATTTTAGCATCTCCCCATAGACTTTCGATGTTATAGTATTCACGTATATGTTTTTGAAATACATGAACTACAACATTTACATAATCCATTAATATCCACTCTGCTTGTACTTCACCTTCGATATGCCAAGGTTTGTCGTGAAGTTCTTTTGATACTATTTTTTGTGTAGCACCAGCTATGGCATTGACTTGTGTGTTTGAATTTCCCTCACAAATAATGAAATAATCACAAGGAGTATTGTCAATCTCTCTTAAGTCTAATATTTTAATGTTCTCTCCTTTAACTGATTCAATTCCTTTGATAATGTTTGCGATCAATTCGTCGTTGTTGATATTCTTGTCTGCCATTTATTTTATTTCTTATTTATTCGCGATTAAATGTAATGTTAGCTAAATTTGGTTCCAAATATAATGAAACCGTTCTGAATAGACTATAATAATTTTGTATGAATATTATCAAACTCGATGCCATAGGGTCTACTAATACCTATTTGAAAGACTTACTTACAGTTTCTAACTTAGAAAACCTCACCGTTGTTTCGGCAGAAAATCAATTCGCTGGTAAAGGACAAAGGGGAAGTACTTGGACTTCTGAAGTGGGTAGTAGTCTAAGCTTTAGTGTTTTAATGAAGGATATCTTGTCTTCTCCAGAATACGTTTTTGATTTAAACGTGATGGTCGCTTTGAGTGTTTATCAAGCTTTAAAAAAAACTTATAACCTGCCATTTTATATAAAATGGCCAAACGACATTTTGTCATATAATAAGAAAATATGTGGCATATTGATAGAGAACATCATTAAAGCTAATGGAGAGACTCAATCTATTGTCGGTATAGGTGTCAATGTTAATCAAGAAAGCTTTGATGATTTTCCACAAGCAAGTTCAATATTTAAGTTAACTGGTGATAAAACTGATAAAGATGTTCTCTTATATACTATAGTGAATGAATTGAAATATTATAGCGAACAATATCTTAGTAAAGGTGGTGACTTTTTATGGGACGAATACCATTCTCATTTATATCGTATAAATACGCCTACCGTATTTGAAAATATTGATAATACTCGTTTTATGGGTATTATAAAAGGAGTAACTAAATATGGATTGCTTTGTATTCAGTTAGAGGATGATAGCATTCAAGAATTTGGGATGAAAGAAATAAAAATGTTGTATTAAAGAGATTTTTAATTTCCTTTTGAGAGTTCTTCTCTTACTCTAAAGACTCAATAAAATACTTTTCTGTATTAATATAAAAGCATCATTTTTACATTGAAAAAAGTCAATACTTTATTTTGTAAGTGTGTATTTTAGTAAGGAAATTATAGTTTCGTTGGACAATGCTCTGAGTATTGTCCGACTATTGTTCGACAAAATGTTTCTCAGCTCAGTAATGTCGGACAATAGTCGGATGATTGTCAGACAATAGTGCTCTAAGCCTTGTAAATGTTAGGGTTAGTTATCTATCTGGATTTGAGGAGGTGTTTTTCTTTTAATTACGTAAGTTGTTGGTTTATAGTTTGTTATTTCTGTTTTTTATATAGCGATGATAAGTAAGTCTTTTTTACTACTTTTTTAGCTAAAATGAGTTGAAAAAAGGTTTTTTTAGACTGTTTTTAGTCAAAAAGAGAAAAGTTTTAATTAAAGAAAATAGATTATTCTTTAATTATCTAAGATAAATAGACTTGTGTATAATGTTTTTTACTTAGAAGAAATGTAGTGTAAAGAGCTTTAATAATCTTATGAGAAGAACGAAAGTTTGTATTTCTTATTTTGGTAATGATTTATAGTTAATCTCATTTACTAAGTAGATAATACAGTTATGATGCAAAAAAAACAGAGATTAATATAGTAGACTACTATATTAATCTCTGTTTTGTAAGAAATAATGTTATTTTTCTGAAACGAACTTTAAAGAAATTGAATTCATACAATATCTTTCGCCAGTTGTTTCTTGTGGACCATCAGGAAATACGTGACCTAAGTGCCCGTGGCAAGTAGAGCAGACAACTTCCGTTCTAATCATACCGTGAGTTGTATCTCTAATATATTCAACAGAACCTTTGATTGCTTTGTCAAATGAAGGCCAACCACAGTGACTATCAAATTTAGTGTCCGAATCAAAAAGTTTTTGATTACATCCAGCACAGTGATAGCTTCCTTTTTCAAATAAATCATTGTACTCTCCTGTAAAAGGTCTTTCTGTACCCTTTTGTCTTAATACATAGTATTGTTCTGGAGTCAATGCTTGTTGCCATTGTTCTTCAGTCGTAGTTGTATCTTTCTTCATAATTGGTGTATTTTGATACGTTGTGTTTTTACAAGCTATCAAAGATAATATCATAAATAAGAAAAGGTAATATTTCATTATTCTATATCTTGAATAAAGTCTTTAATTCTTTCTATTACTTTTTTATCACCAAGAATCTTTCTATGACCTAAAGTCTGTGTTACCATTAATTGTGCGTCAACAGCATTCTTTTTAATTTGATAAGCAGCCTTTACGGGTACATCTAAATCATCTTCGTCGTGTATGATCAATAGAGGTATTTTAATTGTTTTAGCAGCATTGTGTACGCAATAGCTTTCCATTGTTTGATTAAACTGTTTCTCAAAACGTTGTTTAATTAATTTAGAAATAACTGGTTTTAGTTTAATTTGTTCAACGAAGTCATCTATTACATCTTCAACCACGTCACCACTTCCAATGATTACTGCTTTTTTAGCTTTAAAGCCATCTTTTAAAGCATTCATAGTAGTCATTCCGCCAAGAGAGTGTCCGATTACTAAATCAAAGGGACCGAATTGTTTTTCTACTTCAAAGGCAGAAGCAATAAATTCAGTCATATTTGTTTTCGTTTTTGGCGATTTCCCGTGTCCAGGTGCATCAAAACTTACGATGTCATAGCCCTGTCTCATTAGCATATTAGCTATTGTGATTAATTGCGTACCTCTACCATTCCATCCGTGAATCAAAAGAGCTTTTTTCGTAGCAGCTTTATTTGTACCATATTGGTATACAAAAATATCTTTCTTTAATTTAGGTACAGCTATTTCAGTTACAACACTTTTATCAAGCATTTCCTTCTCTCTTTTTGGTGGTTTAAATTTAAGAGGAGTAATAAATAAATTTTGAGCAAAACGAGTTGCTAAATTATTTGAAAATAGTTGTAGTGTTTTTCCTATTACTATTATGCTTTTAGGTATTTCAAGCGATTGTTTTGTTTTTTGATTTTGCATTATAATAATCTTGTAATGCTGTAAAATTACAAAATTAAAGTACTATGCAAGCCTACTATTTGGTGATATTCTCATTTATTGCAGTTTAAAGCGTTATCATTTCCAAATTTGGATATTTATTATGTTATAAATGAATCAGTTTTGTTTAAATAAAGGTGTTTTAAAGATAATTATTTGCCGATATTGATATCATACTGAGTAAGTAAGACAATAATAAATGCGAAGTAAAAGTTTTTTATATTGCTAAATCCTATTATTTTTGACAAAAAAATAGGTGGTATGAAAAAAGTATTTTTTGTAGCAGGTAGTGCTTTATTATTGGCAGCTTGTGCTACTAATCCTTTTACAGGAAAAAAAACAATGGCGTTTCAGTCAAATGCAAATTTATTTCCTATGGCTTTCCAACAATATGATGATTTCTTGAAAGAGAATAAAGCTGTTAAAGGAACAAAAGATGCAAAACGTATTGAAGAAGTAGGAACAAGAATTAAAGCTGCAGCCGAGAAATGGTTAACAGCAAATGGTCATGGTTCTTATTTAAATGACTATCGTTGGGAATACAATTTGGTAGATAATAAAGAGTTAAACGCTTGGTGTATGCCTGGTGGTAAGATTGTATTTTATACAGGAATATTACCAGTCTGTAAAACAGATGCTGGTATTGCAACTGTAATGGGGCACGAAGTATCTCACGCATTAGCAAATCACGGACAACAACGTATGAGTGCAAGTATGCTTCAGCAAGGTGGTGCAATCGCACTTGATTTGTTAACTCAAAACTCAAGTCCTATTGCAAAACAAACTTGGGCAGCAGCTTATGGATATGGATCACAAGTAGGAGGAATGTTACCTTTTAGTCGTGCTAATGAAACAGAAGCTGATAAAATAGGATTAACATTAATGGCAATTGCGGGATATAATCCAGAAGAATCTGTAGAGTTTTGGTCTCGTATGGCTGCTAAAACAGGAGGAGATGGAGGTTCTTCATTTATGAGTACTCACCCGAGTAACCATGAGCGTATTGAAAACCTTAAAAAATTAATTCCAGAAGCAAAAGCAGAAGCTGCAAAATTTGGTGTATATTTCAACAAGTAATATTTTATTAAATAAGCTACCTAATTAGGTAGCTTATTTTTTTGTTAAGCACTTGTACTATGACTCAATTTGTAAAAGGAGATAAGAAGTTGTTAAATGCTTGGGCATTTTACGACTGGGCTAATTCTGTATATGCACTTGTTATTTCGTCATCTATTTTTCCCCTCTACTATGGAGCTTTGTTTAGGGAGAGAGAGTTAGATCGTTTTCTTATTTTCGGACTTGATATTAAAAGTGAGTCTATTATCAGTTATATCACAGCAATTGGTTTTTTAATTGTTTGTATCATCTCTCCATTTTTATCAGGAATAGCAGATTACCTTGGGAATAAGAAATTCTTTATGAAGCTTTTTTGTGGAATAGGATCTATTTCTTGTATGCTTCTCTATTTTTTTAGCTTAGACTATATTCTACTCAGTTTATTGTTTTATATGTTCGGACTTATCGGTTTTTGGGGGAGTCTTGTTTTTTACAACTCTTATTTACCTGATATAGCCTTTCAAAACCAACAAGATAATATTAGTGCTAAAGGCTATGCTATGGGGTATGTAGGAAGTGTCATTTTACTATTGCTCAATTTGTTGTTAATAATGAAACACGAAACTTTTGGTTTTGATTCAGCTATGACTGCAATGCGCTATTCTTTTTTATTAGTTGGAATTTGGTGGATAGGCTTTAGTATCTACACCTTTAAATACTTGCCAGATTTTAAGAATGATAAAAAAATAACTAAATCCGTTTTTTTTAAGGGCTTTAGAGAATTAAAGAAAGTATGGGAGGAGTTACGTGGGTATAGTTCGTTGAAACGATATTTAGTTGCTTTTTTTGTTTATAGTATGGCGGTACAGACAGTAATGGTTATTGCTGCTTATTTTGGAGAAAAAGAAATCGCTTGGGAGACAGATAGTCAGCGTACTACAGGGTTAATATTAAGTATTTTAGTAATTCAATTAGTGGCTATACTTGGAGCATATGCAACTTCGGGGATGTCAAAAAAAATAGGGAATATTTATACGCTTTGTGTTTTAAATGCGTTATGGATATTTATATGTGTTTATGCTTATACTATTGAAACGCCAAATGAGTTTTATGTTGCAGCAGGATTTGTTGGGCTTGTAATGGGAGGAATTCAATCATTATCTCGTTCTACATATTCTAAATTGCTTCCTGATACAACTGATACAACCTCTTTTTTTAGCTTTTATGATGTAACAGAAAAGTTAGGTATTGTATTAGGAATGGCAATGTATGGCTTGGTGAGTGATATAACTGGCAAAATGCAAAATGCGATATTATTCTTAATTGTTTTCTTTGCAATAGGCTTTGTTTTACTGTTAAGAGTGCCAAATAAGAGAATGATTTAATAGATGATAGTAATTTTATTGTAAATTTGTTAAAGTTTTTTATAAAAGAAAGAATTGAAAGATGAAAAAAGGATATAAATATATTGTAGCAAGTTGTTTATTAATAGCAGGTTTAGGTTTTGTTTCTTGTGATAATGAAAAGATAGACCCTTTGTTAGAAAACAATGTTATGGTAGGTAAACCATTAGTAAATCTAAATATCGAAGGAGAGAACTATATGGAGCGTGAGAAAATTATAGCTACTGTAGATAAAAATAGAGAATTTACTTTAAGAGTTGACAATTTAGGAGAAACAGGAGAGGATTACTTGATTGTGAATATTAAGAAGTTTGTACAAGGGAATTTTCCTACTAATGTAAATGAATCAACTTATTATTCAAAAAAAGATGATACTGAGTACACTACAAAAGATACACTTCGTCCTAATTGGGTAACAGGTATTATTTCTATGTCATATATTAATAAAAATGCAAGAGTAGTTAATGGAGGAATTGATATTAAAAGTATGATTCCATTGAATTCAGATAACCCTAATTTAAAGGCATTCCCTATTACGGGTGATTTTTCAAACATCCCGTATTCGAGATTAGAAAAAACATATTTTGATGCTTTTATTGGTGATGAGCCAATGCAAAATTCAAAAGAGAATATTGCGATAGATGATAATAGTCTTGTGATTTCAGGAACAGATGAAGTTGGTAAAACACAGTCTCTTTTTATTACGTTTACAAAGGGTTTGGCTTTAAAGTCTAATACTAAGTATGAACAAGATACTTTTAAGGCTGTATATACTTCACCTGAAGGAGTTAAATATGTTTCTTTAGAAGAAAATAGAAAGGATTCATATTTGATTGTTGAAGATGTTGAAAATGATACTCAAAATTTGGTAGAGCCTTTACGATTAAAAGGAACTTTTGATTTGGTTCTTTTTAAAGAAGATGATAAGGATGTGAGTATCAGGGTAACAGAAGGGGAATTCTCTTTTTTGAAGGTTGAAAAAACAAATGAAACGAAATAGCTTGTTTCCTAATAGGTTAAGTTGTTAAATCCTTACACTATTTGTAAGGATTTTTTTATGGCATAAAGATTGGAATGTTAAATAGAGATTATAACTTATAAATTAATTTTTTGTTGGTTATCAGTTAGTTACGTTGTATGGTGTAGGATTAATACACAATATTATATGGCTATAACTGACAAAATGACGTAAATATAAATATGGCGGATCAAAAAATAATAACACTGGACAATTTGTCGTTACAAGATTTTGTTGATGGAGATTCTGAATTTATTCCAATTATGACTTCAGAAGATGAAGAGGAAATGAATAATGAAGAAATGCCTTTAGAAATCCCTATTTTACCATTGAGAAATATGGTATTGTTTCCAGGGGTTGTAATTCCTATTACAGCAGGAAGAGATAAATCAATTGAATTACTGAATAAAGCAAACAAGGGAGATAAAATAATAGGTGTTGTAGCCCAGAAGGATGAAGATGTAGATGACCCTACGGTTAACGATATTTATCATACAGGAACAGTTGCACGTATCATCAAATTATTAAAGCTACCTGATGGAAATATCACTGTGATTTTACAAGGTAAAAAACGTTTTGATATTGTTGAAATGGTAGAAGAGGAGCCTTTTATGAAGGCAACTATCAAAGAACGAGTTGAAACTCAACCTAAAAAAGGAGATAAAGAGTTTGTAGCTATTGTAGATTCGATAAAAGAACTTTCGTTAGAAATCATAAAAGAGAATCCTAATATCCCTTCAGAAGCTTCATTTGCAATTAACAATATTGATAGTAAGTCTTTTTTAATCAATTTTATTTCTTCAAACATTAGTTTGACAGTTGAACAAAAGCAAAACTTATTGTGTATTGATAATTTGAAAGATAGAGGACTTGATACTTTAAAAGAAATGAATTTAGAATTGCAGAAACTTGTTTTACGCAATCATATTCAAAGTAAAGTTCGCATTGATCTTGATCAACAGCAAAAAGAGTATTTCTTACATCAACAAATGAAAACTATTCAAGAAGAGCTTGGAGGCTTTTCAAATGAAGAAGAGTTTGAGGAAATGCGTAAAAAAGCTAAGAATAAGAAATGGAGTAAAGAGGTAAAAGAACGCTTTGAGAAGGAATTAATGAAATTTCAAAGAATGAATCCTCAAGTTGCTGAGTTTGGTATTCAACGCAATTATTTAGAGTTGTTATTGGAGTTACCTTGGGGGGAGTATTCTAAAGATAACTTTGACTTAAAAAATGCAGATAAAGTTTTAAATAAAGACCATTACGGAATTGAAGACGTTAAAAAGCGTGTTCTTGAACATATGGCAGTTCTTAAATTAAGAAATGATTTAAAATCACCTATTTTATGTTTATACGGACCTCCGGGGGTTGGTAAAACATCTATCGGGCGTTCTATTGCGAATGCTTTAGGTAGGGAGTATGTTCGTATTTCTTTAGGTGGATTGAGAGATGAAGCTGAAATTAGAGGACACAGAAAGACGTATATTGGTGCTATGCCAGGACGTATTATACAAAGTATTAAAAAGGCTAAAACGTCAAACCCTGTTTTCTTATTAGATGAAATTGATAAATTGTCATCAAGTCATAATGGAGACCCTTCTTCTGCTTTGTTAGAAGTATTGGATCCTGAACAAAACTCTGATTTCTATGATAACTTCTTAGAAATGGGGTATGATTTGTCTAAAGTTATGTTTATTGCTACTTCTAATAACTTAGGAACTATTCAACCTGCATTGCGTGATCGTATGGAGATTATTGAAATGACAGGATATACGATTGAAGAGAAGGTAGAAATAGGGAAACAGCATTTGTTGCCAAAACAATTGAAAGAGCACGGTTTAACAACTAAAGACTTGTCAATTGGCAAGAAACAAATGGAGTTTATCGTTTCAAATTATACAAGAGAATCTGGTGTACGTGGTTTAGATAAACAGCTTGCACACGTTGCTCGTGGTGTTGCTAAGAGCATTGTAATGGAAGAAGAGTACAATGTAAAAATGACAGAAGCTGATATTCGTAAGATATTAGGAACACCTCGTTTTGAAAGCGATAAATATGAGAATAATGATGTAGCAGGAGTTGTAACTGGTTTAGCTTGGACAAGTGTTGGTGGTGATATTCTGTATATTGAGTCTATTGTTTCTAAAGGAAAAGGTGATTTGTCTATTACGGGTAATTTAGGAACCGTAATGAAAGAGTCTGCTACAATTGCACTTGAGTATATTAAGGCTCACGCAGATGAATTAGGTATTGCTCAAGAGACTCTTGATAATTATAAAATACATATTCACGTTCCTGAAGGAGCAACACCAAAAGATGGACCAAGTGCTGGTATTACAATGTTAACCTCTATGGTGTCTTCTTTTACACAGAAAAAAGTAAAGAAGAACTTAGCGATGACAGGAGAGATTACATTGAGAGGGAAAGTATTACCTGTAGGAGGAATAAAAGAAAAAATACTTGCAGCTAAAAGAGCTAATATCAAGGAAATTATCTTGTGTAAAGACAATAGAAAAGATATTGATGAAATAAAAGAAGAGTATTTAAAAGGATTAACATTCCACTATGTAGATCGTATGGAAGAAGTAATTGAATTAGCAATTACTGATCAAAAAGTAAAGAATGCAAAGAAGTTTGAAGCTGTAAAAGCAAAATAACCTCTTTATGCTATATATTTAAAAGCACCAGATAATTCATCTGGTGCTTTTTTTGTTTAATGAGCTGGTGTTATTCTCATATTTTAGTGCGTAATTTTTTATATTACTTTACCTTTGTAAACAATTGTCAAAATCTTTATTAGAAAGCATTAGTAGCAACTAAGAATATTGCATAAAATGAACTATTGTTTGTTTGTAGTTATATTGATATTAAAAGTGTGAAAACGTGATTTAATCTGTTATATTTGACATTAAGTAAAAACAGAAATTAATTTTAAATTTTTCAATTTGAAAAAGATCACCATAGCGATTGATGGCTTTTCATCTACGGGGAAAAGTACATTGGCAAAATCATTGGCAAAATCACTGAGTTACGTTTATATTGATACAGGAGCTATGTATCGTGCAGTAACTTTATACGCCATGAGAAAAGGCTTTATTAAAGAAGGTCATTTTGACAAAGAGGCATTGATAGATTCCCTTCATTTAATTGAACTTCATTTTGAATATAATCCAGAGCGTGGGTTTGCTGAAATTTATTTAAATCACAGTAATGTAGAGGACATCATTAGAACATTGGAAGTATCTAATTTTGTAAGTCAAATTGCTGAAATACCAGAAGTGCGTAGAAAATTAGTTGAACAACAACAAAACTTAGGTAAATCTAAAGGTGTTGTTATGGATGGTAGAGATATTGGTACTGTCGTTTTTCCAGATGCAGAATTAAAGATATTTATGACTGCTTCTCCTGAGATTAGGGCTCAACGTCGTTTTGATGAGTTAATTGTGAAAGATGAGACAATCAAATTTGAAGATGTTTTTAAAAATGTTGTAGAAAGAGATAAAATTGATACAACAAGAGCAGATTCTCCACTTGTAATGGCTGTAGATGCAGTTGAGGTTGATAACTCAAACCTTACTCGTGAGGAACAATTCGACTTAATTTTAGAATTAGCGCAAAATAAAATTAAGTAGAGAGTTGATTTAAAGTACTTTGTAAACTATAAATAAAAGTATTTTATCTTTAAATTTGTTAAGACTGATATAATAAAACAGAAATGAATATAAAAATTAAATTGACGTTTATGAGCTTCATGCAATTCTTTGTATGGGGAGCATGGTTAATCACAATAGGGAACTATTGGTTTGGAACAAAAGAGTGGAGTGGTAGTCAATTCGGTATCATTTTCGCAACAATGGGAATTGCTTCTATTTTTATGCCAACACTTGCAGGGATAGTAGCAGATAAATGGATTAATACGGAAAGATTATATGGTATCTTGCATATTCTTTATGGGGTTACTTTATTCGGTTTAGTTCAAGTTGACGATCCAGGAACGTTCTTTTGGGTGATGTTAGTAGCAATGTGTTGTTATATGCCTACTATTGCTTTGAGTAATTCTATTTCTTATGATGTATTAAAAGGAAATGGTTTTGACGTTGTTAAAGACTTCCCACCGATTCGTGTGTTTGGTACAATAGGATTTATTGCTGCAATGTGGATGACAAACCTTACAGGTAATAAAGCAACCGAGTATCAGTTTTATATAGCAGGTGTAGGAGCAATTCTTTTAGGATTGTATTCTTTTACATTACCTAAATGTGAACCAAAAGGAGAGAAAGAAAGTGGTTCATTAATGGAGATGTTAGGATTAAATGCTTTTAAATTGTTTGGAAACTACAAGATGGCATTGTTCTTCTTCTTCTCAATGTTCTTAGGAGCTGCTTTGCAACTAACAAATGCTTATGGAGATGTTTTCTTAGATGAGTTTAAGTTTTTCCCAAAGTATGCTGATTCATTGGTTGTAAAGTATTCTACAATCATTATGTCAATTTCTCAGGTTTCTGAAACGTTATTCATTTTAGCTATTCCTTTCTTCCTTAAAAAATATGGTATCAAAACAGTAATGTTGTTATCAATGTTTGCTTGGGTATTAAGATTCGGTTTCTTAGGATTAGGAGATCCAGGTACAGGATTATGGATGATTATTATGTCTTGTGTTGTCTATGGAATGGCATTTGACTTCTTTAATATATCAGGTTCTTTATTTGTTGAGGGATCTACTGATTCTTCAATGCGTTCATCGGCTCAAGGGTTATTTATGATGATGACTAATGGGTTTGGTGCTGTATTAGGTAACTTAGTAGCAGGACGTCTTATTGATGTATACTTCTTACAACGCTTTACAGATGTAAGTAGTTTAGCTACCTATTTAGATACAACAACAGATAATAAAACATTATTATCTATGATTGCAGAGAAGGGATCTTCTGTTTTAACTGACGGTACATTAAGTACAGTAATTGAAATTAGAGATTGGGAACATATCTGGTTGACTTTTGCTGCTTATGCGTTGACTATTGCAATTCTATTTGCAGTTACATTTAAACATAAACACAATCCTGAAGAGATTAATATGTAATCTTTATAGGAGTTTAGATATTGAAAAGGCTTGCTGATTTTTACAATTAGCAATCCTTTTTTAATGAGATAAAATAAAACTAAAAAGCCTCGTAAACTTATGTTTACGAGGCTTTTTTATGTGATAGAATCTACTATAGACCCTTGCGTTTAGCAGCTCTTTTAGCTTCAACAGCTCTATTTCTTGGTTTAGTTTTTCTTGGTTTACGTTTACCAGGACCTCCTAAGTTTACTTTTTGGTTTTTGTCTTTCTTTTCGTGGAAAGCAGCGCCTTTTTCAATAGGCTTTTTAACTTTTACAAGTTGCTTTGCTTTTAGTTTTGATTTTTCAAACTCCATTAATTTATCAGAGATCTCGACTTCCTCAGGAATTTCCATTTCTCTAAGTTCTCTTTCCATCAATTCTTCAGCAGCCAATCTCATTTCTTCCTCTTTAGGGTCAACGAATGAAATAGCGATACCTTCTTTGTCTGCACGACCTGTACGTCCAATACGGTGAATATATTGCTCAGGAGACTCTGTAAACTGTAAGTTAACAACGTGTGAGATATCAGAAATATCTAATCCACGCGCCATAATATCAGTTGTTAATAATCCTCTTAACTCACTTGCTTGGAATTCAGCCATAGAACGCATACGGAAGTTCTGAGACTTATTAGAGTGAATAACAGTAAATTCTTCAGGGAAAGCTTCTTCTAATTTCTCCATTACTACATCAGCAAGACGTTTACTGTTGATGAAAATAAGAACACGGTTATATACCTCTTTGTCACTTAATAGATGCATTAATAAATTCATCTTAGTAGTGAAGTTAGGAACTACATAAACTTGTTGGTCTATTTTTTCTAATGGAGTACCTGAAGCGGCTAAAGAAACTTCTTCAGGGAATTCAAAGTAGTCATCAAGAATTTCATCAACTTCTTCTGTCATTGTAGCAGAAAACAAGATGTTTTGTTTCTTGTTTTTCATCATTGCTAAAATAGATGTTAGCTGAGTACGGAAACCTAAGTTTAAGATCTCGTCAAATTCATCAATAACTAACTTCTGTAAGTTGTCAAAGCGAAGTACCCCGTCTAATGCAAGGTCCATCATACGTCCAGGTGTTCCTACAAGGATGTCCACCCCTTCGTAAACAGCTTTACGTTGTGTATTGATATTTGTACCTCCGTACACTCCAAGTGTACGAACTGACATATATTTAGTAAGTTTCTCTGTTTCTTCAACTACTTGCACCACTAACTCACGTGTAGGTACAATGATTACAACTCTTGGAGTTTCAAATTTGGCAAACTTCCATTGCTTTAAAATAGGTAATAAGTAAGCGAATGTCTTACCTGTACCAGTTTGTGCAATACCCATCATATCTCTACCTGATAATATAACAGGAAAAGATTTAGCTTGAATAGGGGTAGGAGATTTGAAATTTAGCTCGTTAAGGGCTTTATCTAAAGCTTTCGGTAGATTAAATTGCTCGAAAGTATTCATACATCTTTGATATTTGGGCAAAGATACATTTTATTTTTTTGCCATATCAAAAAGTTGCACAAGCAATTATAGTTAAAAATATCCTTTTATAACTGATTTAAGGGCTATTCGCAATTCTTTTTGTATTTGAAAACTGAAAACACAAGAAATCTCCCTTAAAGTTAAATAAAAGGGATACTGTGTTTTTATTGTAGAAATAAGATGTGTGATTAGATGATTTTCTTAATAACACGTAGTTTATGGGTATGTCTACCAGAGTCAATATTATAGATACCTAAATGGTCTAATCTATCAATGCGCACTTTTCCGTGTGCGTGAATGATATAATTGTTTTCCATAATAATTCCTACGTGAACGATATTACCTTCTGCATTGTCAAAGAAAGCTAAATCACCTATTTCGCTCTCTTCAATAAAGCTAAGAGCTTCACCAATAGCAGCTTGTTGAGAGGCATCACGTGGTATTTTATAACCGTTAATACGGTAAACCATTTGTGTAAAACCAGAACAGTCAATTCCAAAAGGAGTCTTTCCTCCCCATAAATAAGGGGAATTTAAGTACATAAACGCAGTTTTTAGGAACGTTTGTTTGGTAAACTGACCAGTGATAGTCATTCCTTCATATGAGAATTGGTCTGTATTGATATTGGTCTTTTTTAAGCCAGTAAGACAACTTCCTAAAGGAATCGCCATAAGTTGGCTATTTTGAGACGAAATGAAGTCTACCAAATCAGCAGAAAGAATAGGAGAGGTGTTTTGAAGATAGATAAAATCCTCTTCAGAAATCTCTTGATATTGTTTATTATCTATCCAACCTTGGTATTTGTCAAAGGCTAATTCTATTTTAGACCACTTTTCAGTAGTTTCTAAAATAGTAAAATGTTCTCCGAATAAAACTTGTGTAACCATTTCACTTCGGTCAGTTGGTTCTGAGCGAAGGGGTACGATAGCAAGGTTGCAATATGCAAACATATTTGTAATTTGAATTATTGTACAAAAATAAAAGATGAGTTTGAACAAATCAAACTCATCTTCGATATATTGTGAAAATATATTTTATGCTCTTTCAATAACTAAAGCAGAAGCACCACCACCACCATTACAAATAGCAGCTGCACCAACTTTAGCATTGTTTTGTTCTAATACGCTTAATAAAGTAACGATAATACGTGCACCTGAACATCCAAGAGGGTGTCCTAATGAAACAGCACCACCATTTACGTTTACTTTTTCTGGGTCGATATTAAGTAATTTTGTGTTTACAATACCAACAACAGAGAACGCCTCGTTAAATTCGAAGAAGTCAACATCTTCAACAGAAACGTTTGCTTTTTTAAGAGCAAGAGGTAAAGCTTTAGCAGGAGCAGTTGTAAACCACTCAGGCTCGTGAGCAGCATCAGCATATCCTTTGATATAAGCTAATGGTTTTAAACCTAAGCTCAATGCTTTTTCTTCACTCATAAGGACTACAGCAGCAGCTCCATCATTGATAGTAGAAGCATTTGCAGCAGTTACAGTACCTTCTTTAGTAAAAGCAGGACGTAAAGACGTTATTTTGTCAAGTTTCACATTTGTGTACTCCTCATCTTTAGAAACGATGATTGGTTCACCTCTGCGTTGAGGTACAGCAACAGGAACTATTTCATTGTCAAATTTACCAGCATCCCAAGCTTTAGCTGAGCGCTCGTATGATTTGATTGCAAAAGCATCTTGTTCTTCTCTTGAGATATTGTGAGTAGAAGCACATAAATCAGCAGAAACACCCATAGCGTTTTTGTCGTATGCATCTACAAGACCATCATTTTGTAATCCGTCAATTAAAGTAGCAGGACCAAATTTGTTTCCATTACGCATATGGATGTAATGAGGAATCATACTCATATTCTCCATACCACCAGCAACAACAACATCTGCATCACCTGCTAAGATAGCTTGAGTAGCTTGCATAATAGCCTTCATACCTGACGCACAAACTTTATTTATTGTAGTACAAGGTACTTCATTAGATAAACCGGCATTTAATGCAGCTTGACGAGCAGGTGCTTGACCTTCTCCTGCTTGCACTACGTTCCCCATAATTACTTCATCCACTAATTTAGGATCAAGATTAATCTTATCTAAAGCACCTTTTATAGCAGTTGCTCCTAATGTAGTAGCAGGAACAGTTGATAAACTTCCTAAGAAACTACCAAGCGGTGTTCTTGCAGCTGAAACAATAACTACTTTTTTACTCATAATTTTTAGTATTAATTAAGTTGATTTACAATTTTGGTTGTTTTGCCCTATTAAGTAGGGCGCAAAAAAGTTTTGGGAAAATACATAAAATTTCTCGATTAAGAGAAATAAAAAATTAAATAATAAAAAAATGTTTTTTTCTTTAAATCATATCCTGTTGATAATTAATTAGTTTGTTTTTTTATTGAAAAAAAATGCTTTTTTTTCTTGGTAAAGCTTGCATAGTATGAAAAGTAGTGCTAAGTTTGCATCCGCATTAGAGAAGTAATTATCTAAGCAACGGAGAGGTGCCGGAGTGGTAACGGAGCAGATTGCTAATCTGTCATCGGGTAACCGATGCCAGGGTTCGAGTCCCTGTCTCTCCGCTTATTTTCGGGGTGTAGCGTAGCCCGGTCATCGCGCCTGGTTTGGGACCAGGAGGTCGCAGGTTCGAATCCTGCCACCCCGACGAAATAACTTAGACAATAAAATATACTAAAGATGACCCAATCGGGGTGTAGCGTAGCCCGGTCATCGCGCCTGGTTTGGGACCAGGAGGTCGCAGGTTCGAATCCTGCCACCCCGACAAAAAATCCCAGTGATTTGGTAAGGTCCAATAGCTCAGCTGGATAGAGCAACTGCCTTCTAAGCAGTAGGTCTCAGGTTCGAATCCTGATTGGATCACAGTAAAAGCCCTTGTTTTCAAGGGCTTTTTTGTTTTTTATACTTTTCTATTTTATATCACTTTTATATCGTTAGGTTAACTACTTCCCTTAAAGTGACTATTGCTCCACGTCAATCTTAGCATTGTCTTTATTGTTACTATGCAGTAATTTTATTTTTGCCTTCCATAAAAATTGTCTTATTTAGCTTTCTAACAAATTGAGAATATGTACACCACAGAAGAAAAATATATCAAAGTAGGAGAGAAGAATGTATTTGTAAAACATCTTAAGCAAAGTACTCCTTCATCAGGACACTTTACTTTAGTTATGTTGCACGATTCGCTTGGATGTGTAACTCTGTGGAGAGATTGGCCAGAAATGCTTGCAAATAGCCTTAATTGTGATGTTGTTGCTTACGACCGTATTGGTTATGGACAATCGGATAAGATGGATACGCCTGTAAGATCGAAAGATTACTTAAAACAAGAAGCTGTATTCTTGAATTTAATGTTAGAAGAAATGAACTTGTCGCGCATCTGTACATTTGGACATAGTGATGGGGCTTCAGTAGCTTTATTATTTGCTGCTATGTATCCTACAAAAACAATGTGTACAGTAGCTGAAGCGGGACATATATTTGTTGAAGAACTTACTTTATCAGGAGTTAGAGCGGCACAAGTTGCTTATGAAACTACTAATTTAAAAGATAGGTTAGTGAAATATCACGGAGATAGAGTGGATGATATTATGAAAGCCTGGGTAGATACTTGGTTGTCTCCTTCTTATAAGGACTGGACAGTGGCTGAAGAAATGAAAGCAATTAGCTCCCCTTTATTGTTTATACAAGGTCGTGATGACGAGTATGGAACATTAGAGCAAGTCAATGTAACCATTGCGAATGCACAAGGACTGACAAGAACTAAAATATTTGATAATATAGGGCATACACCCCACAAAGAGTGTAAAGAAGAAACGTTAGAGGTTATTACTTCTTTTTTAAAAGAAGTAATAAATGGTAAGTTATAACGATTTTAATTGTTCTATTTTGTCGTGAAATAGTTTTTCTAATCGTGGGTCAACACTGTTTAGATATCCTTTTCGTAAGCTATTTAAGTACATTTCTAAATCTGTAACTTTACAACCATCAGCAATATAAAAAGGAGTTTCAATATTCTTTTTTCTGATTTGCTCAAAAGCAGTTGTTACATATTGTTGTTTGTCCATAGTCTTGTAAAATGAAATCTTATTCACCACAAATATACAGCAGTTTTATAAGACAATACAATAATTGAATGAATAAGCTTATAAGCTAATGAATCATAAAGGAAAAGGCACTTCTAAATGAAGTGCCTTTTGTTATTTTTAGATCCCTTTTGTAGGAATTTCAATATCGTATGTTTTACCTTTTACCTTTAAGTTTGTGTTCACTAACCAAGGATTGTATAGTTTAAGTAGTTTATAGTTGATTCCTTGTTCTTTTGCAAAAAGAGCTAAATCATCAATATCATAATCAACACTTACTTTTTTAGTAGGTACAATGTGGTATCTTTCATCAACAGGCACTTCAAAACCATATTTGATAGGATTACTCATAATCTCTTTCAATGCTAAAATTCTGAAAACGTAGCGAGATGTCTCTTGGTTTAAGAATAAATCATAGTAATTGTCTACGTATTGACTATCCATCGCACGTTGCATTCCCGCCATTCCTCTGTTATAAGCCGCCGCAACCATTGTCCAGTTTCCAAATCGTCTTTTCGCATCTTTGAAATACTGACAAGCCGCTTCAGTAGCTTTAATTAAGTCATATCTCTCGTCGATTGTTTCATCTACAAGCATTCCGTAGTCTTTAGCAGTACCTTTCATAAATTGCCAAAAACCACTTGCTCCAGCTGGTGAAACCGCATTTGCTAAAGCACTTTCAATAACACACAAGTATTTGAAATCGTCTGGAACTCCATTCTTTTTTAAGATTGGCTCAATGATAGGGAAGAATCTCTCTGCTCTTTTTATAGTGATGATAGTACTACCGTGTAGGTTTGTGTTTACTATCATTTCTCTGTCAAACCTTTCCTTAACATCTGTAATGTGTAGAGGAACTCTTTCGCCTGCAAACTCAGCGTTTTTAGGTAAGTTAAATACTTGCTCATTTCCATAAGCACTGTCTTCATTAGTAGTTAATTGTTTACCTAATGAAGTAGAAAATATAAACGTAGAGGAAACAATAACCACTGCCGCTAATGAAATTACTGTTCTAACTGTCTTATTCATTTATTTTAAATGTATTAGTTTGTCTAAATGTTCGTTAAACCATTTGTACTTGATGATAATCATTGCGTGATTACCATTGGGTATAGTAATGGCGTTTTTTATGTTTTTAATTGGAAAGACTTCATCTTTTGTACCGTGAATTTGAATGACATTTTCTAAAGGCTCTTTTTGCTTCCAATTTAGAATTTCTCTGATACACCATTTAAGATAGTCTTTATCTCTTAAAGGTAAGTATTTGTTATATAATTCCAATCGTTTTTTCTTTTTCTCAGGAACGAACTTTTTGTAAATAGCCAATGCATTGTCAGTGTAGCCGGTAGGTATTAACTTATAAAGTTTACTGTTCTTTAAAAAATGGAAAAATCTTGAAAATTCTGTATTAGAACGTACACTTGATATAATAATTGTTTTGTGTACAGAAATTATTTTACTTATTTCTTGAGCGATAATTCCGCCAAAGGACACACCAATTAGCACAGGATTTTCGTGTTTGATAAAAGGCAAATATCTTTTGACATAATCGTCTAAACTCTCACTCATTTCAATAGGTAACCATTCTAAAAAGATTAAATCGTATTTAGAATTATCTAAAGTTATTTTGTCGAAAATTACTGAGGTAGAGGACATACCAGGAAAGAAGTAAATAGGTATTTTGTTCATTTTAAACAAATTAAACGGAATTTACGAGGTATATTGGAATATATTCCCGAACTTTGCTAAATATAGAAATTATAGGGACTTTAAAAAAGAAATACGCCGTATTTATTTTTTTATTTTACTTCTCCACATATTACCTAATGGAATAAGTCGTCTATAATGGTTTTGGGAAACTTTAAAACTTACAGATATAATGGAAATCAAAGACAATGAGTTGCTACGTCAGTTCGAGTATGAATCTGAAAATGGGTTACTTAGTGTAGAGTATTCACTACAAGAAAGAAAAATTTTCCTTACGAAACTTAAAGGTTTGGAAAATGTAGTTCAAGGTCAGGCAGTTGACTTTTTAAAAGGAATTTTGGACTTAGTACGCGAGAAGAAGTTGAGAGTCGTACCTACGCATCCGAAGATTGTATCCTTCTTTAGAAAAAATCCAGTGTACAAAGAAATGTTACCTCCGGGGATTAGAATCTAATTATACAACCAAATAAAGATTAATTACACTTACATTTATAAATCCAGAGGATTAAAAAAGCCCTATATATACGTATATAGGGCTTTTTTAGTTATTGTTATTAGATGAAGTCTATTCTTACAATACCGTCATCATCTATTTTAGTCAATTTCACTTTGTGTAGTGTGTTTACCAATTCAGGGTTCCAAGGACACTTAACTTTTACATAGTTTTCTGTAAATCCGTGGATATATCCTTCTTTGTTTTCACTTTCAAAAAGAACCGTTTTCTCTTTTCCGATTTGTGATTCGTAAAAAGCACGTCTTTTCTTAACAGAAAGTCCGCGTAACATTTTACTTCTCTTATTACGTGCGTTCATTGGAACTACTTCTTCCATATCAACCGCTTCAGTGTTATCTCTTTCAGAGTACGTAAACACGTGTAAATAAGAAATATCAAGTTCGTTTAAGAAATTATATGTTTCTAAGAACTTCTCGTCTGTTTCACCAGGGAAACCAACAATTACGTCAACACCAATACAACAGTCTGGCATTACTTCTTTGATACGAGTAACACGCTCTACATATAACTCTCTTAAATAACGGCGTTTCATCTTTTTCAAGATATCATTACAACCCGATTGAAGAGGAATGTGGAAGTGAGGTACAAACGTTCTGCTTTGAGAAACGAAATCAATCGTTTCATTTTTCAATAAGTTTGGTTCAATAGATGAAATACGCAATCTTTCGATTCCTTCCACTTCATCCAAAGCTTGTACTAACTCAAGAAACGTATGTTCGTGTTTTTTATTTCCAAACTCACCTTTACCATAATCACCGATATTAACACCAGTAAGTACAATTTCTTTAATGTCTTGTGCTGCAATCTCACTCGCATTTTTCAAAACATTATCCATTGTATCACTTCTTGAGATACCTCTTGCTAAAGGAATAGTACAATAAGTACATTTATAATCACAACCGTCTTGTACCTTTAAGAAAGCTCTTGTTCTATCACCAATAGAATAACTACCTACATAAAAATCAGCTTCAGAGATTTCACAAGAGTGAACTTCTCCCATATCATTTTTAGAAAGGTCATTGATATAATCGGTAATTTTGAACTTCTCAGTAGCACCAAGCACTAAGTCAACTCCGTCTACAGCTACTAATTCCTCAGGTTTTAACTGAGCATAACATCCAACGGCAGCAACAAAGGCTTTGTTATTTTTCTTTTGAGCTTTTTTTACAATTTGTTTAAACTGTTTGTCTGCATTTTCTGTTACAGAACAAGTATTGATAACGTAGATATCTGCCACTTCATCAAACTCCACTCTGTCAAAACCTTCCTCTGCAAAGTTTCTTGCAATGGTAGATGTTTCAGAAAAGTTAAGTTTACAACCTAAGGTATAAAAAGCTACTTTTTTTCTATTTTCCATATTGATTACTTACTATAGTAGTAACTTTGAATTATATTTACTTTTTTCGATAATAAAAAGGTTTGCAAATTTACATACAAAATTCGGTTTGATGAAATCAATAATTTATTACGTTTCAATATTTTGTGTCGGTGTATTGGCTCTTTCGTGTCAAAATAAAACGACTAAAGATATAGATAAGGTAGTTTTTAGATATAATGAAAGTGCTAATATTCAAACATTAGACCCCGCTTTTGCACGCAGTATGGCCATAATTTGGCCTTGTAATCAATTGTTTAATGGGTTAGTACAATTAGATGATAGTCTGCACGTACAGCCCGATGTGGCTAAATCGTGGACAATTAGTGAAGACGGAAAAACATATCAGTTTACACTTCGAAAAGACGTTCGCTTTCACAAACATCCAAATTTTGGTGTAGATAGTACGCGTACAGTTACAGCTAATGACTTCGAATATAGCTTTTATCGTTTGTTAGACAGTAATGTCGTATCTCCAGGAGCGTGGATTTTTCAAAAGGTAGATTCGTTTAAAACAATTAACGATACTGTATTTCAAATTAACTTAAAAGAAGCATTTCCCGGATTTTTAGGGTTGCTGTCAATGCGTTACGCATCAGTTGTACCTAAAGAAGTGGTGGAAGATAAAAGTTATGATTTCCGATCACATCCTATTGGAACAGGTCCTTTCTATTTTAAGTTTTGGGAAGAGAATGTAAAACTTGTATTGCGTAAGAATACAGACTATTTTGAATATGATCAAGATGGCGTTAGATTACCTTATTTAGAGGCTGTTTCTGTTACTTTTTTACCAGACAAACAAAGTGGTTTTCTCCAGTTTATACAAGGTAATTTAGACTTTATTTCAGGATTAGACCCGTCGTATAAAGATGAGTTGATTACTGTAGATGGGAAGTTACAGGAGAAATACAATGAGCGAATTCAAATGGAAACTGGGCCATATTTGAATACAGAGTATCTTGGTTTTAACCTTGACGTACCTGGGCCGACACAAGATAAGCGTATTCGAAAAGCGTTAAACATTGGCTTTGACAGACATAAAATGCTGTTGTATTTGCGCAATGGTATGGGGGAGAGTAACGTTGGAGGTATTATTCCAACAGGACTTGAAGGAAATATAAAAGTAGATAAACTTTATGATGTAGCCCAAGCGAAGTTATTAGTGGACTCGTACAAAAAAGAAACAGGACAAAAAAGAGTAGAGGTTGTTTTATCAACTAACGCTACTTATATAGATATTGGTGAGTATTTACAGCGCGAGTGGAAGAAAATAGGCGTAGATGTAGTGGTAGATGTAACCCCACCTGCCACGTTAAGACAAGGAATGGCATCGGGTAAGGTAGCCTTTTTTAGAGGGAGTTGGATTGCCGATTATCCTGATGCGGAAAACTATTTGTCACTTTTTTATTCGCAAAACAAAGCTCCTAACGGACCTAATTATACGCGCTTTGCCAATATAGAATACGATAAATTATATGCAAGTGCTTTTAAAGAGGTTGATAATAGTAAAAGACAAGCTATTTATGAAAAAATGGATGCTATTGTAGCCGATGAGGTACCCGCTATTATTTTGTTTTACGACAAAGCAGCAAGGTTCTCTCAGCAAGATATAAAAGGACTGGGAATTAATCCGATGAATAATCTCTTTTTAAAGAAAGTTAGAAAGGATTAATAGAAGTGTTCACAACAATAGTGTTACTCTGAAAACAAGAAAGTAGTAGATTATAAGAAAATAGCATCCTATTCCATAGGGTGCTATTTTTGTTTTAAAGAGCTTATGTCGTATTGTTTTAGCTTGATTAACTGGGAATATAAGTAGTTTTATTCTTAAATAAAAGTGCTTGACCCGTCCTAAAATAACTGTACAGTTTTAAAACAGTTAAAAATGGAAAATAGTAATCAAACAAGACAAAAAAAGACAGATCGTTATCACTTGAAATTTATTGAAAAAGTAATTCAAGAAATAGAAAATGGAGCTACCCAAAGTTCAGTTACTCTCAAGTATGATTTAAGGCAACCAACGGTGAGTCGTTGGATCAAGAAATATGGAAGTATAGAGTTTCATCAAACACGCAGGAATAAAATTTATTCAGAAAGCTTAAAACGTCAAGTAGTTCATAGTATTACAGAACACAAAATGACTATAAAAGAAGCTTGTATAGCGTATGGAATCGAAAGTAAAAGTACAATAACAAATTGGTTGTTAGTTAATTACAATAAAAACAAAGATCTTTGTAAAGAAATTAACATTCCAATTCTTATGGAAGAAAAAACAACTAATTTAGAATCTTTAGAAGTAAAAGCTTTAAAAAAGGCTTTAGCTGAAGCACAATTTAAGATAGTAGCATTAAATACTTTGATTGATGTAGCAGAAAAAAAATTGGATATTGATATTAGAAAAAAGTCTGGTTCCAAGCAGTTGAAGAAGTAAAACTCTTATATCCTACCAAGGGAATAGACAAAATATGTAAACTGTTTGGGAAAACACGAAGTGCTTATTATCAGTCAATTAATAAATATGAGCGGCAATCAATAAAAGATGATATCATCTTACAAGAAGTATTGAAAATCAGAACCAGCCTTCCTAAGGTAGGTACTCGAAAACTTCAGTATATGCTCCAAGAACGCTTAGCTACACATAAGATAAGCATAGGCAGAGATTATTTATTTGATTTATTAGATAGTCAAAAAATGTTGATTAGGCAGCGCAAACGAAAAGCATACACAACAGATTCTAGAGCATGGAGAGGTCAATATTTGGACTTGTATAATGGTGTAAAGGTTATTAGACCAGAGCAATTTTGGGTAAGTGATATTACATATATACGACTAAATAATGCTTGGGGATATCTGAGTTTAATCACAGATGCTTATTCACATAAAATAATGGGATATAGTTTTAATCTAGATTTGACTACAAAAGGGTGTTTGAAAGCCTTAACAATGGCGTTAAAAAATAGAATGTATACAGAAAAACTTATTCATCATTCTGATAGAGGATGCCAATACTGTAGCGCTACTTACACTCAGTTATTAATAGATAACGATATATCAATAAGTACTACACAAAGTGGAGAGCCAAGAGATAACGCAATAGCAGAGCGAGTAAATGGCATAATTAAAGGAGAGTTTAATCTAAACTACTCAAGTTTAGGGTATCAAAAAACTAAGGAAAAAATAGGTAATAGCATAGAAGCTTATAATCAAATTAGACCTCACAATAGTTGTGATAGATTAACTCCTAATCAAGCGCACCTAAAAACAGGGGTGCTTCCTAAAAGATGGAAGAATTATTACAAGAATAAAACAGAGAAAAAAGAACTTGTACAGCAGTAATAGGATTACTGAAATAACTGTACAGTACAAAACAGGATTATCAACTATAGCTGTACAGCTATAGTAGGACGAGACAAATTTTATTTTGAGTGCTTGTATAGTGTATGTATAGTCTATGTATACCCAATGTATAGAAACTATGTTGAATTATAGATTGGATATACAAAAAATATAGATAGTATATAGAAGTACCTTGTATATGAACAAGAAAAAACAAGCTTGATAATAAGGGAGGAATTGTTTTGTAATATTTATCAAAAAGAGAGTGTTTTTTCTACATTTTTATAAATACGATATTATAGAACAAAGAAGGAATAATTCACCCATAATTAAATTCTCAAAACGAGAATACATATTTGATCAAAAATTGATATAAAGCCTAATGAAATTGCTTGAAAATAGGTTATAAATGGTGAATAGATGTCTTAAAATATATTTCAATTTCTTAAATTTGCAATTATCACTTCAGGTGATAACATCTTACAAACACCACAAACACCTTACGACAAATGAATAACGAATTAGTTGCTCTAATCGTTGATGACGAGCCAAAAGTAGCAGAAGTTTTAAAAACAATTATTGAAAAGAAAGTTAAGTATTATGAACGTATTGTAGTACATACAGTATCATCAGTTCAAGAAGCTGTAAAGGCAATTGATAATTATTCTCCGAATATAGTTTTTTTAGACATTCATATGCCAGAAGAAAATGGTTTTGAATTATTTAAGTATGTTAATAAAGACACTTTCCAAGTTGTTTTTACTACGGCTTATGAAAAGTATGCTATTGACGCTATTAATGAGTACAATTGCTTAAAGTATTTAATGAAACCAATTAATATTGCTGATGTTCAGAATGTTTTTGATAAATATAAAGAGATAGAGGGATTTCAGTTTTACTATAAAGTAGTGAAAAGTAATCAAAAAAGGCATATTGTTAAAGTTGAAGATATTGTTTATTGTAAAGCTTCGGATAACTATTGTGAAATTTACTTGAAAGATCAAAAACATTTGCTGTCAAAAACATTGAAAGCTATTGAAGTGAAGCTTAAACATAAAAACCTTGTTCGAGTAAATAGATCTTATATTGTTAACTTAGATAAGGTAGAGTATATAGATAAAAACGACAACAATAGAGTGTATTTTAAGGCTAATGCTTTTGTTAATAGTGATTTAGATGAAAATGAGGTTTCTGTTGCTGCTTCAGCAATGAAAGGGTTAGCTGCTTTTAACTTATGAGATTTTTTTTAGCTATTTATTTGTTTTTTGTTTCTATGATTTCTTTTGCTCAAGGAATTGTAACGAAACAGTACACAATTGATAATGGATTAATAGCTAATGATGTTAGAGCACTTTGTGTGGATTCAAAGGGAGTTTTATGGATTGGCTCGAGGTCTGGATTGGCACAAAAGATACAAGGAAACGTAAAACCTAATGAGGATGCTGCAGAATATCGCTATACCAATATATCGGATATTCTTGAGGATGCTGAAGGAAATATGTGGATTGGTAGTTATGGACAAGGGGTTTTATTTCGTGGAAAAACAGAGAAACGAATAATTACAAAAAAAGACGGATTATTATCTGATCGAATTAGGAAGATATTTTCGTATAAAAATGTCATCTATGTTGCTACTTCAGAAGGGGTATCTGTAATTTATAAAGGTAGTTTTAAAATAGTGAACCCTTCTTTTGAAAAGAGTTTGCAACATCCTTTTGAGGTAAGTGGTTTTTTTGAGTTTGATGATATAATTTATTTAACCACAATAAATGACGGTGTCTTTACAGTTAATAATAATAAACTAATAAAAGTAGATGATCAGCGAAGAATTTTTGCCGTTCATCAAAAAGATGGTTTAGTATTTTATGGGTGTCAGACTGGTTTGTTTGTAAAGGATTTTAAAAAGAAACAGTTAGTCGCTCAAATAGAAATACCAAGTATTCGTGACATACAGGAGGTTAATAATCAAGTGTATTTTGTAAGTGCAAATGTTTACGAAAGTGGTGGTGGTGTATTTCGATGGGACGGCGAGTCTTTAGAAGAGATTACAAAAGTATTTGGTATTGATGCTACAGATTTATATTCGATAAGTCTGGATAAGAAAAATGATTTTTTATACTTAGGAACAAAGAGTCAAGGTTTATTTCAAGTTGATTTGTTCTCACCTTTAATGCATAATAGTTCTGTAGGACACGTTATGGCTGTTGGTGAGTTAGATCGTCGTGTCTTTATTTTTTCAGATAGGGGGCTAATCATAACTCAAGATGACAAGGAAATTAAAAACGTAGCTTTAAATGTTTTTAAAAGTTATCAAGAACAACATTATAAAAAGTATAGTGATATTGCTACTATTTCAAATCACTTTTTTGAAATAGATTACAATTTGAAAGCTGAAAATATTGTCTTTTATAAAGCAGTCAAAAATAGAAGTGACTTGTGGGTAAGTACAAATATTGGAATCTTCAAGCTTGATCGCAATGGCTATATTATGTCTTATTATCCTATTCATACGTATGAGTATGGTTTTTATAAAAACAATTTAGTAGAAACAAATCCTTATGGAGGAGTTCGTGTATATCGAGATCTTGATAAGATGGATTATGATTACCATTTTAGGATAGAGAGTGTTGATATTCCTCGTGATGTAATTGATATTGCCCATACTACAAATAAAATGTTTTTTGCAGGTGCTTTAGATGGTTTATATGTATATGAAGAAGGTAAGTTTACTTCTCTAAAAGGAAAAGGACTGTTTGCAGAAAGTAGGCTTAAGGAATTAGCTGTAGGTGATAATGAAGTTTTGTATGTAGCTACTGATTTTAATGATATATATGGACTTGAGACAAAGAGTGGTAAATATGAAGTAGTGGAGTTTATTTCTAATAGTGAGATAAACGGGAGCAATATAAATTTATTAGAGTTTGCAGATAAAAAACTGTTAATAGGAACTAATAAAGGATTGACTGTTATAGAAAATGACAATAAGTTCTTCTTTAATAAAGAGCAGGGATTTGGTAGAGGAGAAATAACTTCAGATTTATTATTGGGTAATCTATTGTATATCGGTAGTGGAAAAGGACTTTCTACATTAGATGTTAGTTATTTTAAAAAGAAGAATATCAGCCTACAGGTTAGTATTTCTAAAATAGTAATAAATGGTGTTGAAAAATCAAAGGAAGGAAAGCCTTATTACGATATAAAAATGCTTGAATTAAAAGCTAATCAAAATAATTTACAAATCGGTTTTGATGTTTTAGGGGCTAAATTTCCAGATAAACTTCACTTTCAATATAGGTTAAAACCTTCTGAAAATTGGGTGAATGTAAAAAGTAATAGGTTAGATTTGCATTATCTACAGTCCGGAATTTATCCGATAGATATTAAAATATATGACTACGATAGTGGGAGTGAATTAATTTATCCCTTGTTGTTTTTAGATATTCAAGCGCCATTTTACACTAAACTTTGGTTTTATATTGTTGCTACACTTGTTGTAATTGGAATCTTTTTCCTTTTTTACAAAGCAAGATTAGTACAGATAAAGAAAGAAGAGGCAGTTAAAAGGAAGAAATATGAGTATGAAAAGCGTCTTGCTGAAGTGAAATTAATGTCAGTTAGAAGTCAGTTCAATTCCCATTTTATTTTCAATGTGCTGAGCTTTATTCAATATTATATAATAAAAGAAGAAGTTGATGATGCACTTTATTATTTAGATTGTTTTGCAAAATTAATTCGAAAAACATTAACGATTTCTTCAAAAGAGAGAATTACTTTAAAAGAAGAATGTGAGTATTTAAAAGACTATGTACTCATAGAGAATATGCGTTTGGATGGTAGGGTAACATTTAGTGTAGAGGAAGTTGATGAAGGGGTTAGTGATATTTTATTACCACCAATGTTATTACAACCATTCGTAGAGAATAGTTTAATTCACGCTTTTCCAAAGTCAATAGAATCACCTCTAATTAGAATTGTTATTACAAGACAAAATAAAGATGTGATAATTAATATAATTGACAATGGTATAGGTAGTGCTTCTCAGAAGAAGTCAACTCACGTATCTCACGGAATGACTATTGTTCGTGAGCGTATGTCCTTGATTCAAGAATATTTAGACGAAGATTTAACTGTAGAAAGAACAACAGAAGGAACTGTTGTGAAGTTAATATTGAAAGAAGTTATTATCTAAATGAAGAAATATATTTTTACAGCTATTTTATTGTTATACTTAATTGCGAATGTTTATGTGTTTTCAGGATATTCATCAATTTTAGTAGAATCTTCTCTTGCGGCTAAAGTGCTTTTTATGCTTATCGCAGTTTTCTTGACTTTTAGTATTCTATTGTTTTTTGCAATAGGAAAACGAATACCTGTTTATTTAGCTTCTACTTTGTATAAAGTTGGAACAGGTTGGTTTATGCTTATCATTCAAGCTTTTTTACTTACGGTTTTCTTTGATTTCGGGAGATTGATGAATGGGCTATTTATACATTCAAACCATTGGGTATTTGATAGTTTATCTCCCCAAAGAGGAATGTTACTAATAGGGGGAACGTTATTTATTGCTTTATTAGGACATATAAATTACTTACAAAAGAAGCGAGTTGAGCTTAATTTAGAGGTTGATAAAGAGTTGCCAAACGATTTAAAGATCGTTGTTTTGACAGATATGCATATGGGATATGCAATTGAAAATAAAGAATTAAGCAGCTGGGTAAAATTGGTTAATAAAGAAAAAGCTGATTTTATATTGGTGGCAGGTGATTTAATCGATGTGAGTTTACTTCCTTTACAGTATTATCAGCTTGACAACGTATTGAAACAGTTTAAAAGCAAATACGGAACCTTTGCTTGTGTTGGTAATCACGAGTATCTGTCAGGAATAGAAAGAAGCATAGAGTTTCTTAAATCGGCTAATATTACTGTTTTAAGAGATAGTGTTATTCATTTTGAGGATTTAAACCTTAATGTAATAGGTAGAGATGATAAAACAAATCTCAAAAGGAAGAAGATGTCAGTATTGGTTGAAAATATGCAAGATAATACCGTTAATATACTATTAGATCATCAGCCTTATCAGCTTGAAGAGGCTGCAGAGAATAAAATTGATTTACAATTTTCAGGACATACCCATAGAGGCCAAGTTTGGCCGATTTCTTGGATTACAGATCGTTTGTTTGAAAACTCTTATGGTTACTCTAAAAAGGATGATACACAATATTATGTTAGTTCAGGAATTGGCATTTGGGGAGGACGTTATAGAGTGGGGACAAGGTCTGAGTATGTTGTAGTAAATTTAAAAGGTAAAAACAGCAAGAAATAGGTGGAAAATAAGAGTTTTTCATTATCGTAAAATAAAAGCCTATTTTTGTAAAAAAATTAAAGATTGTGAATTATTTATCAGTTGAGAATATAGCGAAATCCTTTGGTGCACGTACACTTTTTGAGGATGTTTCTTTTGGAATTAACAAGGACCAGAAAATTGCGTTCGTTGCTAAAAATGGTACAGGAAAAACTACAATATTAAAAATATTGACTGGTGAAGACTTTCCAGATGCAGGACAAGTTGTGATGAGAAAAGGAATTCGTATGGAATTCTTGTCACAAGAGCCAAATTTACAAGATGAATTAACAATTGAAGAAAGTATTTTTGCTTCAGATAATGAGTCGCTAAAGGTAATCGAAGAGTATGAAAAGGCTTTAGAAAATCCAGACGATGCGGATGCTTATCAAAAAGCTTTTGAAAAGATGGAAGCGCATAATGCGTGGGACTTTGAAACACAGTATAAGCAAATATTGTTTAAACTGAAATTAGAGGACTTAAAAGCTAAGGTAAAGACCTTATCTGGAGGACAACGCAAGCGTTTAGCATTAGCTATAATCTTGATTAATAAACCAGATTTATTAATTTTAGATGAGCCTACCAACCACTTAGATCTTGAAATGATTGAATGGTTAGAGAATTACTTCGCTAAAGAGAATATTACTTTGTTTATGGTTACGCACGACCGTTTTTTCTTAGAGCGCGTGTGTAATGAGATTATTGAGTTAGACAATGGTAAGATTTATCAGTATAAAGGAAACTATTCGTACTATTTAGAGAAAAAAGATGAGCGTATTGCGGCTGAAAATGCAAGCATTGATAAAGCGCAAAACCTGTTTGTGAAAGAGTTATCTTGGATGAGAAGACAGCCAAAAGCACGTACAACAAAATCTAAATCTCGTATTGATGATTTCTTTGTAATTAAAGAAAAAGCACATAGTAGAAGAATAGAGCATCAGGTAGAGCTTGAAATCAATATGGAGCGTATGGGAAGTAAGATTGTAGAACTTCACAAGCTTCATAAGAAATTTAATGATAAAGTCATTTTAAATGATTTTAGTTATTCATTTCAAAAAGGAGATAGAATCGGTATCATTGGTAAGAATGGTTCAGGTAAATCAACGTTCCTTAATATATTGACACAAGGATTACAACCAGATGCAGGTAAAGTAGTTATTGGTGAAACAATAAAAATAGGATACTATACACAGGGAGGTATCGTAGCTAAACCAGAGCAAAAGGTTATTGATGTTATTAAAGAGTATGGAGAGTTTATTCCTCTTGCTAAAGGAAGAACTATTTCTGCAGGGCAATTGTTAGAACGCTTCCTATTTGATAGAAAAAAGCAGCACGATTTTGTAGAAAAGTTAAGTGGAGGAGAGTTAAAGCGACTTTATTTATGTACAGTTCTTATCCAGAACCCTAACTTTTTAATTCTGGATGAGCCTACAAATGATTTAGATATCGTTACATTAAACGTTTTAGAAAGTTTTTTATTAGATTATCCGGGGTGTTTAGTGGTTGTATCTCACGATAGATATTTCATGGATAAGATTGTAGATCATATGTTTGTCTTTAGAGGAGAAGGGGAGATTGAAGATTTTCCTGGTAACTACTCTGATTATCGTGCATACGAAGATAGTATAGAACCTTTAAAAGACGACGCTCCTAAAGAGAAAGTAAATTGGAAAGAAGCACAAGTTAAAAATGGTTTGACTTTTCAAGAGCAGAAAGAATACCAAAAATTAGAAAGAGAAATTGGTAATCTTGAAACTAAAAAAGCGAAAATAGAAGCATTGTTTTCAGAAGGAAAGGTAGACGAAAGTCAAATTGACGAGAAAGCAAATGAACTTCAAAAAGTTTTAAACGAATTAGAAGAAAAAGAAGAAAAATGGTTCGAACTTTCTGCTAAAATGGAAGGGTAAAAACACAAAGAAATAAAAATGTAAAAAGCGTGATAAAAATTGTTTATCACGCTTTTTTTTGTGCTTTTTACTAAAAAAAAGCGTTACTGCCTCCTTTAATTTAGGATATAATTGTGATTTAAACAAGAGTTTTTAATATAAAATTATTTAATATAAGTTATTGTTTTTCAGGTAGTTGTATTGTTTGTAAGTGTTAAAGTTTGGAAATAAGTGCTAAATAAATAGGTGCTTGGTAAAATAGAAGTAACTTTGCCCTCAGAAATTTCAAGTGGTGACAGGGCTTGAGAAATTAGTTTTAATGAGAAAAAAATGTTCTTTTTTTATCGGTCTTGTTTTATTAACAGGAGGTGTTGTATCAGGTTTCAAAAAGTATGAAACTATGTTATTAGAAGAGTACAAAATAGTACCTGAATCACCCTTATCATATGAGTTTCCAACAAGTGAAGAAGAGTCGGAAACTGCAAATGGAAAGTTAGTAGCAATACCGTTTATCGGAAAGAGTTATGTCGGTTTTAAACAGGCATTGGCAGTGCGAGAATCTTACGGATTATACAAAATTGTAAATTCTTATGGGTACATGGGAAAATATCAATTTGGAAAATTAGCACTACGTTCAATTGGTATTACTGATACAAGTGATTTTCTTGATAATCCTTTGAAACAAGAGAAAGCATTTGATGCTTTAGTTTCAAAAAATAAATGGATATTAAGAAAAGAGATTGAAAAATTTGACGGAAAACGTATAGGAGGAATCTCAATTACAGAATCAGGTATTTTAGCTGCGGCTCACTTAGGTGGGGCAGGTTCTGTAAAAAAGTTTTTAAACAGCAATGGTTTAAATAGCTTTGAAGATGGGTTCGGTACTTCAATACGTACTTATTTAAAAACTTTTAGTGGATATGATACATCTGAAATTACAGCAGTAAAAGATGCAATGGTTTCACTATAGTTTAACAAACAATATTTAAAAAGAGAGAGTTACAAATGTGATTTTCTCTTTTTTTTTGTTTTGTAAAAAAAACTTTTTACATTTGTCACTCAATACAAAGAGAAAAATGAATTTAATTCTTACAAATACTTGGTGGTGGACTAAACTTACGTCAGACGTCGTGAGCAGTCCTTGCTATGTATATATGAGTTAATAAGAAATAATATATATAATTGAAAAAGGCTTGTCGAACGACAAGCCTTTTTTTTTGCCTTAAACTGAAATTAAAAAAAATATAGAATATGAAATATCAAGTAGATCAAAACGGTTTTTATGGAAATTATGGTGGAGCATTTATTCCGGAAGCTTTAAATCCAATTATTACAAAGTTGCAAAATGAGTATGTGCAAATTATTCAAGAGCCAAGTTTTCAGAAAGAAATGGAGGAGTTGTTAAAAGATTATGTAGGGCGTCCGACTCCACTGTACTTTGCAAAGGGACTTTCAAAAAAATACAATACAAAAGTTTACCTTAAGCGTGAGGATTTATGTCATACTGGTGCTCATAAGATTAATAATACAATCGGACAGATTTTATTAGCTAAGAAACTTGGTAAAAATAAGATTGTAGCAGAAACAGGAGCAGGTCAACACGGTGTAGCAACAGCTACTGTATGTGCTTTGATGGGAATGGAGTGTATTGTTTATATGGGAGCTTTAGATATTGCAAGACAAGCACCTAATGTAGCGCGTATGAAAATGCTTGGAGCTGAGGTTCGTGCTGCGGAATCAGGGGCTAAAACATTAAAAGAAGCTGTTGATGAGGCATTAATGTACTGGGTAGAAAATCCAGATGATACGTTTTACCTAATTGGTTCGGCAGTAGGTCCACACCCTTATCCTGATATGGTAAGTCGTTTTCAATCTGTTATATCTAAAGAAATTCGCAAGCAATTATTAGAGAAAGAAGGCAAAGAAGAACCAGATTATATTATTGCTTGTGTTGGAGGAGGTAGTAACGCAGTTGGTGCTTTTTACCACTTCTTAGAAGATAGTAATGTTAAGCTGATTGTAGCTGAAGGTGGTGGAGAAGGTGCAGATACCGATAAAACAGCAGCAACGTCATTTGTAGGTAAAGCAGGTGTGTTACACGGAAGTAAAACATTGTTTATGCAAGATGAGCAAGGGGAGCCCTTAGAAGCATATTCTGTATCAGCTGGTTTAGACTATCCAGGATTTGGTCCGTTATATGCGCATATGAAAGAACAAAATAGAGCAGAGTTTTATGCTATTAAAGATGACGAAGCAATGCAAGCAGGTTTAAACTTATGTAAAGATGAAGGGATTATTCCGGCAATTGAAAGTTCACACGCCTTAGCTGTGTTAGAACAGAGAAAGTTTAAAGAAGATGATATTGTGGTAATTAACTTATCAGGTAGAGGAGATAAGGACTTAGATAATTATAGAAGTTACTTTAATTTTTAATAAGAGATACAATTATGACTTATTTAGAGATTAGTACTTGAAGAGTACACAGTCGTTGTTTACAAACATAAAAGCCAATATTTACGTAGTAGATATTGGCTTTTAAATTTTATAAATAGTAAAATTATAGTTTAATTTTTCCAACCATTAGTTTAGGGTCTACCCATTTGTCAAATTCTTCAGCAGTTACATAACCCAATCTAACAGCCTCTTCTTTTAGAGTACTACCATTTTTATGAGCCGTCTGTGCTATTTCAGCCGCTTTATAGTATCCTATTTTGGTATTTAGTGCTGTAACCAACATCAAAGAGTTGTTTAACAATTCTTGTATACGTGGTGTATTAGGTTCAATACCAGCGGCACAATGAATGTCGAAAGAAATACAAGCATCGCCTATTAGCTTAGCAGATTGTAAAAAGTTTGCAGCCATTACAGGTTTAAATACATTTAGTTCAAAATGACCTTGTGTACCACAAAAAGCTATAGTAGTATCGTTTCCTAAGACCTGAGCAGCTACCATTGTAAGAGCTTCACATTGTGTAGGATTTACTTTTCCTGGCATAATAGAAGAACCAGGTTCGTTAGCTGGAATTAAGATTTCTCCTATACCCGAACGAGGACCAGAAGCTAATAAGCGAATATCATTGGCAATTTTAAAAAGTGAAACAGCCAATTGTTTAAGTGCTCCGTGTGTTTCTACAATAGCATCATGAGCCGCTAACGCTTCAAATTTATTAGGAGCCGTTTTAAAAGGAAGTTTAGTGAAGTCAGCAATGTATTGTGCTACTTTTTGGTCGTATCCTTCAGGAGTATTCAATCCTGTTCCAACTGCGGTACCACCTAATGCTAATTCAGATAAGTGATCTAATGTGTTATTTAGAGCTTTTAACCCATAATCTAATTGAGCTACATATCCCGATAGTTCTTGTCCTAAAGTTAAAGGAGTAGCATCCATAAGATGAGTTCGTCCGATTTTTACAACATCTTTATACAAAATAGATCTGCTGTGTAATGTATTTCTCAATTGTGTAACTCCAGGTATTGTATGCTCAATCACCGCTTTATATGCAGCAATATGCATAGCGGTAGGATAAGTATCATTAGATGATTGGGATTTGTTTACATCATCATTAGCTTTAATTACAGTCTCTCCCTTTCCAATTTCAAAACCAGCTAATACTTGTGCGCGATTAGCAATAACTTCATTCACATTCATATTGGATTGTGTACCAGAACCTGTTTGCCAGATTACCAGGGGGAAGTGTTCGTTTAATTTATTAGCAATTATTTCATCACATACTTGTGCAATAGCGTCTCTTTTATTTTGAGTTAAAACTCCTAAATCAAAGTTTGCAAAAGCAGCCGCCTTTTTTAAAAAAGCAAAAGCTTCTATGATTTCGTGTGGCATAGATGCCTCAGGACCAATTTTAAAGTTGTTTTTAGAACGTTCTGTTTGCGCTCCCCAATATTTATCATTAGGAACATTAACCTCTCCAATCGTATCCTTTTCTATTCTGTAGTCCATAGTTGTAGTATTTAGAATGATTATGTATAAATGTAGTGATTTTATTTAGGATAATTCTAAAGAAGGATAAAAAATAAAGCTTGAATAGGTCATATTTATAAAAATAGTTATATTTGAAGCGTATATACAAAAATTAATTCTGAAAAACATGTTTGAATTTCAACAGTATTTAGGTTTCATTGTTGCCATGACTGTTATAACAATGGCATTTTGGCTTTTAATATTTTTAGTTGGATTTGCTAGCTATTGGGCAGTAGGTGGAACTAGAGAATTCTTAAAAGAAAAGAAAGCTAAAAGACAGCAATTAGAAGAAGGTCAGATGTAATCATCTGATTAAAAAAAATAAAGGCTCATAATATTTATATTATGAGCCTTTTTTATTTGTCTACCTTTATTGTAGAAGAGTATTAATAGGAATACATTTGAAAATAAAGCAAAAAAAAACCGAAGATTTAATCTTCGGTTAAAACAAATAGATTGAAAAATCAATTAGTTAGTCTTAAATAACATTTGTTTTTATTGTCTTTATTTATGCTTACATCATCATCATTTCTCCTTGATCACTTTCTCCTTCACCACCTCTTTGTTGCTTTTTACGATCATTTTTAGTTTGATTAAATCTATAAGTAAATGATAAGCTCACTTGACGACCTCTCCATTGCATTTCACTATGAGAGAAAGATTGTGGTAAGTTAATATCCATTTCTCTTTTTCTTGAGTTGAAGATATCACTTACATTTACAGTAATAGTTGCTTTTTCTTTTAAGAAATCCTTACTCAAAGAAGTATTCGCTGATAAATTACCTAATACTTTTCCTTGCGCTGTATTAAACGGTGATCTGTACATACCATTTGCTTGCCAATCAATTTTGTATGGTAGCGTTACTTTCGATGATATTCTTGTAAACCAAGCAAATGTATTTTTGTCAAAGTTTTGAGTTTGACTTGTACCATCTAAGTCAGTAAATGTATAATCTCCTTTTGTTTCAGAGTTGTATAAGTTGAAGTTACCATTAAGTCTCCACCATTTGTAAGGTGAATAATTTAAAGTAAAGTCTAAACCATATCTGTTTTCTGTAGCTAAGTTAATAGGAGAACTAACTGTAATAGGTGTTCCATTAGCTGTAGTTCCATTAATTCTCTTAACGAATTGGAACGTATCATCTGTTCTGTTGAAATAAGCAGAAGCACTTAATGTAAATCCACTCCATCTTGTTATAAATCCTAAATCAAAAGCATTTGTTTTTGCAGGATCTAAATCAGGGTTACCTTGGAAGTAGTTAATATCACTGGTATAGTTAGAGAAAGGATTTAAAAAGAATCCTCTTGGGCGCATAATACGTCTACTATAACTTGCACTAACACTACTTGATGGCGAGATTTCATAATTTAAAAATACACTTGGAAAGAAGTCATTGTATTTTTTATTGTTGTAATCATTGCTTGACAATTGGTTTACATCAATATTGCTTGATTCCCAACGAAGTCCAACCATATAGTTAATCTTGTCTGTAATCTTATTACCATACTGCGTATAAAATGCATTTACTTGCTCTTTATACTCTAATATGTTAGACATATTTTTAGTGTCAATCCATTGATTATTTACAAGATTTGTAAATTTATAGTCGTTTCTTGTATTTTTAAATGTACCTAAATATCCTGCTTCAAAATGCCCGTTTTCACCAACAGGAAGAGTATAGTCTAAACGTACAATACCAGATTTATATTTATCATCGTTAGAATTTCTTTCAAATGATGTTTTATTTAAAAACTCATTGATATCTGATATATGCGATGTGTCATCACTCTTATCTTGAGAGATAGTCCCTTCAACAGTTAATTTGTGGTCATCTTTTTTGAATTTCTTTTCAAATGAAGTTGTGTACTCAACACTGTTCCAAGTTGATTTAGTGTTTTGTAATCTCTCGCGATTATATTGTAGCTCGTGATTAGCATCGTAGTATTGATAATCTACACTATTAGGAGCAGTACCATTATTTCTACGTACACTAACGCTATTCGACCAAGTAAATGAAGGAGTGATGTAATAGTCTAAACCAAACATTCCGTTGTAAACTTGTCTTTCTTTTTTATTGTCTTTGTACTCATTAATGAATTGCGTAGTATTTCCGTTAGCGTCAAAATATTGGTTGTCGTTAACTCCATATCCTTTGCTTTTACTATCTCTATACCCAAGTGTTGTATAGAAGTTGTATTTTTCACCTCTAATATTTAAGTTTCCACTTAAACCATAGTTACGAGGATCTCCAACAGTTCCAGTAATATTACCATTTAAACCTTGCGCTTTTCCTTTTTTCAAGATGATATTAATAATACCAGCACCACCTTCTGCCTCATAACGAGCAGATGGATTAGTAATAACCTCTACTTTGTCAATAGACTCAGCAGACAGAATACGCATAGCTTCTTGAATGTTATTTGCAAGTCCTGTTGGCTTACCATCAATAAGTACCTTTACATTTTCGTTTCCACGTAAACTTACAGCACCCTCACTGTCAACAGTAATTGACGGCACATTGTCTAAAACATCTCCAGCAGTTCCTCCTTTGACAATCATATCTTGTCCAACATTATAAACTTTTTTGTCTAATTTAATGTCAACAGTAGATTTTTCCGCTATAACCACAACTTCACTAAGTAATTCTGTATCACCAGTTACTTTTTGTGTTCCCATATTTGTATTGCCATTGACAATAATATTATGAAGTTCGATAGTTTTAAATCCTAAGTACTCGATTTTTACAAAGTATGTACCATCAGGAACAGTAAAAGAATAGTTCCCTTTTGCATCTGTCATTCCACCAGATACAATATTTTCATTTTTCTCATTTTGAGCAAAAATACTGGCATACTCTAAAGGAAGGTTTGTTGCCGCTTCTACTACAGTACCAGATAAAGTACTTGATTTTGAGTTCTGCGCTAATGCTGTTATTCCTATAAACAGTGAAAACAGCATCAGGAGAACTTTTGTAGTTTTTAATCTTTTCATTATAGTCGATCGTTTAATACAACTTAGACTATAATTTGTGTTGAAGGTTTAACAGGTGTATTGTTAATTTTGTGTTAACAACACTAAAGTATTTCGTGAATCTTTTCTGTTGGTCGTGCTATTACAGCTTTTCCTCCATTAACAACAATAGGTCTTTCAATTAGTTTAGGATTGTTAACCATTGCTTCAATAATTTCTTCATCACTTAAGGTTTCATCTCCAAAAGTATCTTTCCATAAAGCGTCTTTTGTACGTACTAACTCAATTGGATTGTAGTTAAGTTTTTTAAGAATTGTCTTTACATCTGATTCTGTAAGGTCAGCTTCTAAATATTTTATAATTTTGTAAGCTACGCCTTGTTGTTCCATGAAAGCAATACTTTCGCGTGATTTGCTACAACGCGGATTGTGGTAAATTGTTATCATAAATAAGGAATTTATATCAAATATAGTACATTTTTTGAAATATGGGATTTATTGAGCAATTATTGAGAAAAAATAATAAACAAAAGTTATGGCATTATTTACCATTTTCTTTGTTTTTTTTGGGAATTATGTTTTTGAATTGGGTGTCAATTCGATTTTCTCGGGTTTCTACGAACGAAATTATAAAGATGAATATCGAAAAATATGGTAAAAACATTAATTTTTTGATAACAATAGGACCTTTGGTCTTTATGTTAGTGTTTCTTATTGTATGGGTATTAGCTGTTCATAAACAAAGTTTAAAAAGTTTAACCACCTCTCGTTTTAAAGTAGATTTGAAGAGAGTATTGTTTTCTTTTAGTTTATGGAGTTTGGTTATTATTGGTTTTTTTGTGTATTCCTTTATAGATAGTCCAGCTGATTTTGAGTTTAATTTAAAGATTGGACCCTTTTTAGTGTTCTTCATTTTTGCAATTATTTTAATTCCATTGCAAACGAGTTTTGAAGAATACTTTATGCGTGCTTATTTAATGCAGGGAATAGGATTGGCAACTCGCAGTAGAGCTATAGCTTTATTTGCTACATCTATTATTTTTGGATTAATGCATTTAGGAAATCCAGAAGTAGAGAAGGTAGGCTTGATTATAATGACTTATTATATCGGTACTGGTTTTTTCCTTGGTATTATAACCTTAATGGATGATGGTATAGAGTTGGCATTAGGATTCCATGCAGCAAATAATTTAATTGGAGTGTTATTAGTTACAGCAGATTGGACAGCTTTTCAAACTAATTCAATATTCGTTAATGTAAATCAGGATAATGAAATTGCAATATGGGAATATATTATACAATTAGGGGTAGTATTACCACTTGTTGTGTTCATTTTTGCTAAGAAGTATGGTTGGAAAAACTGGAAGCATCAGTTGTTTGGAAAGGTAATTGAACAGAATTAATTATGAGTTTAAATTATATACACCCAGAGTTTAGATTAAATGATCAATCTTATGGAATAGATGAACTATGTTCGTTGGCTAATAAGATGATTTTAAGTACAGAAGAATACTTAGTTGATTTAGGGAATCTGATCTTACAATGGTTTGATAATCGTGATTTTGTTATCTTAACAACTTCAGGAACGACGGGACCTCCAAAGCAGATTCAGTTAAAAAAGGAGGCAATGGTTTGCTCAGCCAAAGCAACTGGTACTTTTTTTGATATTAAATCTGGTGACACAGCACTTTTGTGTATGTCAACAAAGTTCGTAGGAGGAAAACTAATGTTTATCAGAGCTCTTTTATTAGGATGGCAGTTGGATGTGATAGCACCATCGTCTTCTCCTTTAAAGGGTAATGAAAAGGTTTATGATTTCGTTGCAATGGTTCCAATGCAGGTAGAAAACTCAATTGAAGAGTTGAGTAATGTAAAGAAGATAATTATTGGAGGAGCTAAAGTAAATGCAGCATTAACTGAGAAGTTAATACCACTAAGTACCCAAGTTTATGAAACGTATGGGATGACTGAAACGATTACTCATATTGCAGCTAAGCGAGTAGGAACTGAAGTGTTTTCTGTTTTATCACACGCAACTGTGATGCAAGATGACCGAGGTTGTTTAGTTATTGATGCGCCAGCTGTCAATTCTGAATTAGTGATTACCAATGATTTGGTTGAATTGATAGATAATTCTCATTTTAAATGGATGGGGAGAGCAGATAATGTAATTAATAGTGGGGGTGTGAAACTTTTTCCTGAGCAAATAGAAGAAAAGTTGTCAAAAAGAATTCCTTATCGTTTCTTTGTTATTGGAAAAGAGGATGATTATCTGGGAAATAAACTTGTGTTGGTGATTGAAAGTACACCTTATAACCTATCAGAAGATGTGTATAGTGAACTTTCAAAATTTGAAAAACCAAGAGAAGTTCAGTTTGTAGAGAAGTTTATTGAAACTGAATCAGGTAAAATCATCAGGAATAAGAATATTCATTAAATTCAATTACTAAATGAAGAGAAATAATGTGTGTAACCTTATCCTTAGTTGGGTAGTGGCTTGTATGGTGTCTTTCGGTGGAACAGCTTACGCAAAAAAGATTATTAGAACAGGAGATAATACTAATCAGATTTCAAAAGAAATGCTGACTCGTATTTTAGAGAAGAATAGAGTGTATAAAACAGAAGGTGTTGTAGCTGACTATATTCCAGAATTAGGAAAGATGAATCCAAACTTAATGGCGTTCTCTGTTGTTAAACCAAATGGAGAAGTAGTTAATGTTGGTGATGTATCTCAAAAATTCACGATGCAAAGTATTTCTAAGATTATTTCATTGATGATTGCAGTTCAAGAGAAAGGTGAGAGTGAAGTGTTTTCTCGTATGGGATATTACGGAACTGACAAGCCTTTTAATCACTATGCAAATTTAGAAACAAAAGGTAAACCATTAAACCCAATGATGAATGCAGGGGCTATTTTAACTACTGCTTTATTAGAAGGAGAGAAAGATGTACCGTTTCAAAAGATTCTTGATTTAGTACGCTATATAACTAAAAATGATAAAATAGACTATAGTCACGAAGTATTTATGTCTGAAAAGGAAACAGGACACCGCAATAGAGGTATTTTCTATTTACTAAAGAATAACGGACTGATTGAGGGAGAAGAGGATAAATTAGACAACTATTTCAAACAATGTTCTATTGAGGTTACAGCAGAGGACTTAGCTAAAATTGGTTATTTCTTTGCTAATCAGTGTACACGTTTTGACGGAGATGACAAGTATAAAGATTCGGCTATGTCTCGTTTAGTTCAATCGCAAATGCTTGTGGCTGGAATGTACGATTTTAGTGGAGAATATGCTCGTACTGTTGGTTTACCAAGTAAGTCTGGAGTTGGTGGAGGAATTTCAGTTAGTGTTCCAGGTAAGATAGGAATAGGTACTTTTAGTCCTGGCTTAGATAAACAAGGAAACTCAATCGTTGGTTACCATATGATTTTGGATTTAGTAAATGAGCTAAACTTAAATTTATTTCAATAGACAAAGAGAAGGCTTCTGTCTTTAGTTAAGAATATATAAGGCTGTATCAATTAATGATATAGCCTTTTTTTGTTTGTAAGAACAAGAGGTATAAATCTTGTACTTTAAATCTTCAACTACTCAATCTAAATAGGAGGTTGCTATAAAAGGATAAGATAAAGCTGTAACAATGATAATATAGCCTTTTGGGCTATTGAGTGATATCAGGACATAATGAGTTTAGGAATAGCTTATGTATGCTTTAATTCAACCTGTAGTTGAAACTTGTATTAGTAGCCGCTTATTAGCATAAGTATAATAAAACAATAAGGCTGTTTCATTCACTGAAACAGCCTTATTGTTTTTATAAGTTTTCAACTTGTATAAATTGCTATGGTGCAATTGTAGTAAACAAATACGTTGCAAATAATACCAATAAAACAATACCGTGTTGAATATTCGTTCTTCCTGAGCTAATAGAAATATAAACCGTTGCTAAAGAAGTAATCAATAGTAATGTTGATTTTGCATCAATCCCTAATGCAACTGTCATTCCTGAGATGTAGGCAACAATGGCTACAGCAGGAATTGTTAGTCCAATAGAAGCTAAAGCAGATCCAATAGCTAAGTTTAAACTTGTTTGTAGTTGATCTCTTTTAGCTGCTTTGTACGCTGCTAATCCTTCTGGTAATAAAATTACTCCCGCAATGATAATACCTACTAAAGAAATTGGCGCACCAGCATCAACAACAGCACTTTCAATAACTGGTGATAGCTTTTTAGAAAGTAAAACTACAGAAACTAAAGCAATAATAAGTACGATAAAGGCAACAACTGTTGTTGGAATATTTACATCTTCATGATGGTCATCGTTATCTTGATTTTCGTTATTGTTGTTAGTATTGTCTTCTTCAGCAACAAAGTAATTTCTGTGTCGAACAGTTTGTACTGCTAAGAAACCAGCGTAAAGAATAAGAGAAACTATAGCAACAAAGATTAACTGATTATTTGTATAACTATTTCCAGGTTGACTGGTAGTATAGTTTGGTAGAATTAACGTAAGAGTTGAAATAGCAATTAAGGTAATTAAACCAGTGCTCACCCCTTGCTTGATGAAATTTTGTTCTTTGTGGTGGTATCCTCCAACCCAAAAACAAATCCCCATTATACCTGTAAGAATAATCATTATTGCAGCGAATACTGTATCTCTTGCTAAGAACGAGGGTTCATCATTACCTTCACTTAGCATAATAGAAACAATAAGTGATACTTCAATTACTGTGATAGCTAATGCTAAAATAATAGTACCATAAGGTTCTCCAACTCTATGTGCAACAGTTTCTGCTTGGTGAACTGCAGACAAAACAGAACCAATTAAAAATACTCCTAATAGAATATCTGTAAAGACTGTATCTGGTAAAGAAGATTTAAAGAAGATTAATAATAGAGCAACTATTGGAACAATAATACTCCATAGAGGTACTTTAATAGATGAAAGTAATTTTTTTAAATTCATAGGCTAATTATATCAAATGTTTATTTTGAGGTAAAAATAATGTTTTTGATTTAAAAAGTCAATATTTTTATTTTAATATAAATAATATTTATTAATGATAGTTAAAAGAATTGAATTTGTGTTAATTCAATAATTATGCTAAAACCTTGCTTAATGGAATGTTTTTTTAAATACTATGGTTTTAGTATTATAGAAGCAGTAGAGGAGTATTCACATTATTTTTGAGGTTGAATTTCTGAATAGAGATAATGTTGTGTTAGTGTAGAAAATCAGATTGTAGAAGGTGAAGGAGTTTTCTAATGAGTTAATTTAGAAATTTGCTACGGAATCCAGTAGTGGTAAACAAGAGAGAAGGCTTGATATAATGTAGATCCGAATTCTTTTTTGCGAGGTACTATTTTGATTTATATAAAAGAAGGTTATGAATTATAGTAGAAAATACTTCATCAAGTGATTAAAGGAATATGTTCGGTATTATCAATTAAGTATTTCGTTTGTAAGGGAATGAACATAAAAAAAGGCTACCTCCTTTTGGAAGTAGCCTTTGGTATAAAGATATTAATCTTTTAATTCTTCTTAGAATTGCTCTCTACCTGAGAAGTGGAAAGCACCTTCGATAGCAGCGTTTTCGTCGCTATCAGAACCGTGTACTGCGTTCTCACCAATAGATTTAGCGTATTTTTTACGGATAGTACCTTCAGCAGCTTCAGCTGGGTTAGTAGCTCCGATTAATTTTCTGAAATCTTCAACAGCGTTGTCTTTTTCTAAGATAGCTGCTACGATTGGACCTCTAGACATGAATTCAACTAATTCACCGTAGAATGGTCTTTCTGCGTGTACTTCGTAGAATTTTTGAGCGTCTCTAACAGTTAATTGAGTTAACTTCATTGAAACGATTTTAAATCCTGCTTCTGTAATCATGTTTAAGATTCCTCCGATGTTACCTGCTTCAACTGCATCAGGTTTGATCATTGTAAAAGTTCTGTTCGTTGCCATTATTCTTTTTATTTAATTTGTTGCAAAAATAGTCTTTTAACCTTACAAGAGAAGATATTATTTATAAAAAACATCTCTTTTTTCAGGTTATTTTTATTTAACGATTGGAATATCCAATAAACGTTGGGCTAATTCAATCATTTCTGGTGTACCGGTGTGTTTTTTAGGCTCATCAGAAAGCTTTACTACATCTGTCCAATGTCCACCTTCTGGTAGCGCTTGTGTCATTTTAATCACAATATTCATCGCTTCTAAACCAACATCATTTGTAAAGTCAGTTCCAATTCCAAAAGACATTCCGATTCTTCCTTTACAGTGTTTAGCAATTCGTTCTACTTTTTCAGGATTTAATCCGTCAGAGAAAATGATTGTTTTTGAAGTTGGATCAATGTTTAAGCTTTGATAATGTGCAATTGTTTGGTCTGCAAAATCTAATGGATCACCACTATCGTGTCTAACCCCATCAAATAGCTTAGCAAACTTCTTGTCAAATTGTTCAAAGAATACAGTACTTGTGTATGTATCTGTTAACGCAATTCCAAGATCTCCTCTGTACGTATCTACCCAATGCTCTAATCCCATTGAATTAGCCATTTTGAATCCGTATTTAGCTGCGTGAAACATAAACCACTCGTGTGCGTGTGTACCGATTGGTTTAGTACCGTATTTCATTGCTAAGTGAACATTACTTGTTCCTATGAAAGAACCCTCTCCATATTTTTGAAGCGTTTCTACTACAACTTGGTGAACAGCATAAGAATGTCTTCTTCTTGTTCCAAACTCTGCAATTGTAACACCTAATTTTTTGTAGTTCTCTATTTTAGTACGCGTATTAGCAATAACCTTATCAGCAGAATCTCTCTCTCCGTCAGTCATATTGTAATAAAGCTCACAAATGATAGACATAAGAGGAACTTCCCATAAAATAGTTCTATACCAATACCCTTTGAAAGATACCTCTAAATCATCACCATCTTGTTTAATTTCAACTTCAGATGGGTCGTAGTGATAGCCTTGTAAGAAATCTAAATAGGTAGGATCTAAGTACGGACAGGTTTTTTGTAAGAAAGCTTTTTCTGCTTTAGTCAATTTTAACTTTGCCATTTCATCCACAGCTGCACGTAAAGCCTCTGCAAACCCTTTAGGGTATTTGTGTTTACCTCTATTAATAAAGATATAAGACGCCTTAGCAAATGGGAATTGTTTAATAGCAGCGTGCTGCATAGTAAACTTGTAAAAGTCATTATCTAAAATAGAAGTAATAACTTGATTAGTATGAGCTGTTTCCATTGTTGCTTCTTTGTTTAAATTAAAATATCACTTTCTAAATCAGATTTTTCAATGTCAAACTTGAAGTTAAGTTTGTGCATCAAGTCCAGTACTAATTTTTTGTACCAGTTTTCTGATTTAGGATGGATATAAATCTTTTCTATTAATTGTGCGATATCCACGTGAATCTTTACGCCCTCTTGAATGTTGAGGTTTAAAGGAGTAACATCTGAAATTACCCTAACTTCTTTTTCATATTGAAAACTCTTTCTCTTAAAAAGAAAAGGGAAGAAGTTATCTTCAAACGGGATATACTCTTTTTTATAATCTATATAGTGAACTTCACCAATGTGTTGAGGTACCCTTGTTTCCGCTTTTAGCGCTTCTTGCATTCTACCAATTGTAGATTGAATTGCTAAGCCTTCATTGTTTTTAGTAAAAATCTGCCACATTGCAAATGATTCGTATTCATTGATGTGCCAACTACTAATAACAACGTTTTTTCTCTTTTGTTTGTATTGATCTAAGAAAAAAGGCTTGTCTGCACTAATTCTTTTGATTTCTTCAAAAGTAGGTTCACTGAAAGTACCTTCAAATTGATCTTCAAACTTATCAGACCTCGACATAAACATTTTATTCGACAACAAGAGATCTAAGAATTTAGATAAATCCATATATTTCCAAATCACCGTATCCGGGTCTTCAGGCAATCGTATGTTCTTGTTCTCGATATACATATTAGTCTAATGTTTGTAGGGACACTAATTTTGAATATGTTCCTTTTAAGGATAGTAATTCTTCGTGTGTACCTTGTTCTACTATTTTTCCTTTTTGTAACACTACAATTAAGTCTGCACTTTGAATTGTAGATAACCTATGAGCAATAACGATAGAAGTTCTGTTTTTCATCATATTTTCTAACGCTACCTGTACTAACTTTTCGCTCTCAGTATCTAATGCTGAAGTAGCTTCGTCAAGTATCATAATAGGAGGATTTTTCAATACTGCTCGTGCAATTGAAATACGTTGTTTTTGTCCACCTGATAATTTGTTTCCAGAATCTCCAATGTTAGTATCAATACCATTTGGAAGGTCTTTTACAAACTCATAGGCATTAGCAATCTTTAATGCCTCTATGATTTCTTCATCAGTAGCATTTTCTTTTCCTAATTTAAGGTTATTTTTAATAGTATCATTAAACAAGATGCTGTCTTGTGTAACTAAACCAATCATTCCTCTTAAATCGTGAATATTCAAATCGCGAATGTCTTGTTCATCTATCTTTATAGCTCCTTCATTAATATCCCAGAAACGAGTCAATAAATTAGCCATTGTACTTTTTCCACTTCCAGATTGACCAACCAGGGCAACTGATTTTCCTTTAGGAATAGAAAGAGAAAAGTCTTTTAGCACATAATCCTCTTCATATTTAAAAGAGATATTATCTACTTTGATAGCCTTGTCAAAAGAAGATTTAGCAATAGCATTCGGTTTAGAGTCAATAGGGTTTTCTTCTTCTAATATTTCTAACACACGTTCTGCTGCTGCATTACCACGTTTTAAGCTATAAGAAGCTTTAGACATTGCTTTAGCAGGAGTTAGAATATTATAAGCCATACCAATGTATGCAATAAATGAAGCACCTGTTAAAGTACCTTCACCTAAAACTAAATGACCACCGTAAACTAATAAAACAGAAATAGTTACAATTCCTAAAAACTCACTCATAGGAGAAGAAAGGTTTTGACGATTTAATATTTTATTGTTTAATTCATAAAAAGTTTGTGTAGAACCTTGGAATTTATCGTTGAATCTCTTTTCTGCATTAAAGCTTTTAATCACTTTTAATCCAGCCAAAGATTCTTCAATAATAGATAAAAAGTATCCTTGTTCTTCAGAAGCTTTTTGTGAGCTTTTCTTTAAAGTTTTACCAACTTTAGAAATGATAATTCCTGAAATAGGTACAAAAATAAATACGAATATAGTCAACTCTGTACTGATGAAAAACATTGCTACAATTGTAAATACAATCGTTAATGGCTCACGTACCACTACTTCTAAAATAGAAAGGAATGAGTGTTGAATTTCTAATACGTCAGAGGTAATTCTTGAAATAACGTCACCTTTTCTTTTTTCAGAGAAGAAAGCAAGAGGTAAGTCAACTGCTTTTTTGTACATCGCATTACGGATGTCCTTTAATACACCATTACGCAAGAATGTAATAAAATACATTGCCCAATAGTTAAATAAGTTTTTCAATAAGAAAAGCGAGATGATAATTGCCGCTAACCACATCAATGTGTTTTGTGCTCCATGTTCAGCAGAGTACTGCGTAAGGTAAAACGACATTGAGTCTTGTAAATAGTTTTTAGCGTGTCCAAGCGTAGTATATACAGGTTTTTCAGTGATAGGTTTCTCATCACCAAATAGTACAGTAAGCATTGGAATTAGGGCAACAAAAGACAATGCACTGAAAAGTGCATATAGGATATTAAAGAATATATTTAAGTAAGCGTAGTTCTTATAAGGTTTCGCAAAGCGAATAATCTTTTTGAAATATTCGTTCATATATTGTTGTTGTATAAAGGGGAAATAAAAAGATAGACTGGCATTGCTACCAGTCTATTCTATTTAGTTTAATTTCATTTCTTTAATGATATCTTGAATTTTCTGGTCTAAAAGTTGCTCAGTAGCTTTTACTTCAGACAAGTCGTGTAACGGTTCGTTTACACTGAAATAGAACTTAATCTTTGGCTCAGTACCACTTGGACGAGCTGCGATTTTCGTACCATCTTCAAGATAGTAAATCAACACGTTTGACTTAGGAACATCAATCGTTTCAATTTCATTTGTAATTAAGTTTTTAGCCTCACTACTTTGATAATCTTCAACACATACTACGCGTTGTCCGATAATTTCTGTTAATGGGTTTTGTCTTAATTGAACCATCATTTCTTTAATTTCTTCTGCTCCAGAAATACCTTTTTTCACAAGAGAAATTAAATGTTCTTTATAGAAACTATTATCAATGTAAAGGTTCATCAATTCTTGGAAGAATGAGCTTCCAGCAGCTTTTGCAATTGCAGCAATCTCACAAACTAATAACGTAGAAGCAACAGCATCTTTATCGCGTACTGCGTCACCTACCATATATCCGAAACTTTCTTCACCACCACCGATGAACTTTTGATCTGGACATTCGTTGATGAATTTAGCAATCCATTTGAATCCTGTTAAACCAACTTTACACTCTACATTGTAGCTTTCTGCTAAGTCTAACATCATAGGAGTCGATACAATTGTAGAACCGATAAATTCGTTTCCTTTGAATCCTTTGTTTCGTTTCCATTGCTCTAATAAGAAAGCAGTCATCATAACCATAGTTTGGTTACCATTTAACAATCTCATATTTCCATCAAGGTCACGTACTCCAATACCGATACGGTCAGAATCAGGGTCAGTACCAATAACGATATCTGCACCTTTTTCATCTGCTAATTCCATTGCCATTTTCAATGCTTCTGGCTCTTCTGGATTTGGAGATTTTACAGTTGGGAAGTCCCCATTTGGTTCTTCTTGTTCTTTTACAATGAATACATTTTTGTATCCAGCAGCTTCTAAAGTTCTTGGAATAAGTTTAATAGAAGTACCGTGTAAAGAAGTATAAGATATTTTTAATCCGTCTTTGATATTTTGAGGAGTATCAAAGCTTGCATTTTCAATTGTAGATTGGATGAACGCTTTGTCTAACTCTTCACCAACGTAAGTGATTAAGCTGTCGTTTCCGGTGAATTGTACTTCGTTATAGCTTAATGAATTGATTTCATCAATAACTGCAGCATCGTTTGGAGGAACAATTTGTCCACCATCTTGCCAGTACACTTTGTACCCGTTGTATTCAGGAGGGTTATGTGAAGCAGTCAATACAATACCAGCATTACAGTTGTAATGTCTAACAGCGAAAGACAACTCAGGAGTAGGACGCATTTCAGAGAATAAGTAAACCTTTATTCCATTTGCTGTAAAAACGTCAGCTACTACTTTCGCTAATTCTTGACTGTTATGACGACAGTCATAGTTAATAGCTACTTTCCACTCTTGTCCAGGGAAAGATTCTTTGATATAGTTAGATAAACCTTGTGTATTTTTACCCAAAGTATATTTGTTGATGCGGTTTGTACCGATACCCATAATACCACGCATACCACCTGTTCCAAATTCTAAGTTTTTGTAAAAACTATCTTTAAGTAGGGCAGGGTCAGTATCAATCATTGTTTGAACAGAAGCCTGTGTGTCAGCATCGAAAGGTGATTTTAACCACAATTCTGCTTTTGCTAAGATTTCTTTTTCTATTTGCATAATATTAAATTTTAGTGTGGATTAAAAACCGCGTTGTTCAGCGATTTTATATCTACTAATGTTTGTTCTCGTTTTTAAAATCATTTCTCCTAAGAAACCAGCAAGGAACATTTGTGTTCCAATTACCATTGTTGCTAAGGATATATAAAACCACGGATTCTGTGTAACCAAAATCGCTGTTTCATTGTTGTATAACTTGTACAATTTACTCATTCCAATACCAAAGGCAGCACAGAATCCAATACCAAAAGTTATTCCTCCTAAGGTACCGAAAAAATGCATTGGTCTTTTCCCAAATTTTGATAAAAACCAAATTGTAATAAGATCTAAGAAACCATAGATAAAACGGCTCATACCAAATTTAGTTGTACCGTATTTTCTTGCTTGGTGTTGTACTACTTTTTCACCGATATTGTCATATCCTTCATTCTTTGCAAGAACAGGAATGTAACGATGCATTTCACCGGATACTTCAATGTTTTTAATCACCTCGTTTTTATAGGCTTTTAATCCACAATTGAAATCGTTTAAAGTAACACCGGATGTTTTACGGGCAGCCCAATTGAATAATTTAGAAGGAAGGTTTTTAGCAATGACTGAGTCATATCTCTTTTTCTTCCAACCAGATACCATATCAAAACCATCAACAGTAATCATTTTGAATAACTCTGGGATTTCATCAGGACTGTCTTGTAAGTCGGCATCCATTGTAATGACTACATCTCCATTCGCTTGTGCAAATCCAGCGTGTAGTGCTTGTGATTTACCAAAGTTACGTTGAAAACGTATTCCTTTTGTATGAGAATCGTCATATGATAATTGTGAAATTATTTTCCAAGAATCATCTTTACTACCATCATCTACAAATAAGATTTCATACGAAAAGTCGTGCTCACGCATAACCTTCGTTATCCACTGATGCAGTTCGGGAAGCGACTCTGCTTCATTAAGCAAAGGAATTACAATTGATAAATTCATTTATTACTTGCGTTTCTTAGGCTGTTTTGGTTCAGCAATTACTTCTTCTATGTGTTCTTCAACAGGTGGAATAAATTCAGACTTGTTTTTAAAAATAGCAGCTAAAAGTAACCCTAAGATAGAGTTTCTCAATATACTACCAGCCCACATAAACAATTGAGATTTTGGTGCAAACTGACTGATGTCGCGTGCTTTTTGTAATTGTTCATCTATTTGGTCTTGTGGTAAACCTGAATTATCTAATGTTTGAATAAGCATTTCATACAATGCTTTATTTACGACATCTTTTGCCGCTGGGTCAACAACGTTAAACAATAAGTTATATACAATATAGTTTACGGTAACCCCAATAGTAATCATGATTAAGTAAGGAGTAAACGCCTCTCTAAAAGTTACATATCCACCACATTTGTTTTTAGCAACAAGGACAGATAAAATACCAAGACATACAACAACTCCCATATTGAAGAAACCTGCAAGTGTGTTGGCAAATAATGTTTGATCTGTGAAAAAGATAACACAGTTAAACAAGATATAATAGATGGCTAATATAATTCCAAAAGTGATTCCTACTTTATTTACGGTACTCTTCATTACGATTTTAATAGATATAATTGACAAATATACTAAAAATAACCCTTTACCTTTTGGTTACAATAAGAGAATATTAACATTAACTAACGAAGAATTGTACCCTATTACTAATGTCTTGGAAGAAGTTTGTGTAGCTGATTGAGCAGTAGGAGAGTATAAAACAAGAAGTGACTCTGTACATCACTTCTTGTTTATATGTTTTAGCTGGTTAAAGCGTTTGCGTTTGAGGTTTTAAGCCTGTCAATTGTTCTAACGACTTAAAGAAATCTTTTCTCATTTGTGGTGTCATATTCTTAACTCTTGCTTGTCCGTGGTCTTTACCAGGTAAAACAAAAGACTTAGAATTTACTTGTTTTGTTGGTATTACCATAGACGCACTCCAAGTGTCTGTTTCTCCATACACATAAAGAATGTTGTTTGCTTCTGTATCTAACCACGTTTTTACCTTTTGGATTAATTCGTCAGAAAATACGTCATATGTAGTTCCTTTTGGCATAAAAGTAGCCAGTGGATTTTGGTCAAAGCTAACGTATTGTTTGAAAGGTGTAATATCATACCCATAGTATCCTAATTGTGTGCCCGCTTGGTAAAAGTGTGAAGCAAAACGTTCAATTGTTTTATCGCTAAAGAAGTCGATGTTACTCACACTTAAAAAGTGCTCTGTTAGTTCGTCTAAGTTTGTAGTATTTGGAAATACAGTACAAGAATGCCCAGATTGCCAAAAGCCAAAACTATATTCTAATACTGCATATTCAAAAGCTTTTTCAAGAGAACCTAAGTAGTCAAAAGTCAAGTTAGCTCCTTTAGCATACCAATTTAGCTTTTCTAAGATTGCCTTTTTGTTTTTAAACAAGCTTATTTGAATAGTGTAAATCTTGTCGCGACACGTTTTATCTCCAACTTGTTCAAGAAAAGGGTAGATACGTGGTTCTTCTAAGGATTGGTTAAATGGTGCTACGTAAGGAATCGCTACATCAACATCATTAGGGTAGAAGTATTTGTAGTAAATAGCCGTTTGTCCACCTTTGCTAATACCCGTACTAATCCATTTTCCGTGGTATAATTCACGAAACAATTGGTTAATTTCGTGTAGATCGGTTGTTACTTGTTCCATTGTCAGAAATTCCCACGGTTTGCCATCAGGAATTGACTCGCCAAAATAGCGATGTTCTATATTGAGGTAATTACTGTTTAAGTAGCTTACCATTTCACTTGCGCGTACATATAAATTATACCCGTTGGTTTCCATAATCGTTGGTCTGTCAAAACCTCTGTGGTAGTAATGTACTTTTTGTTTAAAATACCCTTTAGAAGGGTCGTTGTGATCTACTAATTGTCGTATAAACAATTCATACAACAGATAGTCATCGTCATTTGTTTCTATCTGTTTAAAAGTTACATTCTTTAAATTGTAAAGTGCTTGTTCTACAACCTTTTTGTCGGGATGAGCAAAAGACAGTAAGTAGAAGCATAAAAAGAGTAAGGTAGTGAGTGTTTTTTGCATTGGTTTTGTGTGTTTGAAGGTGTTATAAAAATAGTTTAGGTTTATCAATATGATATAAATCCAAGTTTGAAGCCTTGGAAAGCAAAAAGATAGGGATTATACTTTGTTTGAACAAAAAATAATTTAAATACTTATTTGATAATTGAATTTTAGTTGTACATTTGCACACTGAAAAGTAAATAATTATAACAAAAAAGTTATCGGAAGTTTACACCTTTCTTGAAAATAGAAAGCTTCGGGACGGAAAATAACTCAAAATTTAAATAGAATTTATCATGAAAAAAGGTATTCACCCAGAAAATTACAGATTAGTAGCATTTAAAGATATGTCTAACGAAGACGTATTCATCACAAAATCAACAGTAGATACAAAAGAAACTATCGAAGTTGACGGAGTAGAATACCCAGTGTTCAAAATGGAGATCTCTCGTACATCTCACCCATTCTACACAGGTAAATCTAAACTTATCGATACTGCAGGACGTATTGACAAATTCAAAACTAAATACGCTAAATTCAAAAAATAATTTAGTATATCATATAATAAGAACCTCTCAAGCAATTGAGAGGTTTTTTTTTGGTCCGTTGTGAGAAAATGTTGTGTTTTTCCAGCTGATTAAAGTAACTTTGATTTCAATTAGAAAAAGATCCGATTAATTATGAATTATATTTTATTTGATGGAGACGTAAGAGAGGCATTATTGCCATTTACTTTTACTCGCCCAGTAGCTGATATACGTATTGGTATTCTTACAATTAGAGAAAAATGGGAGACTTACCTGCGTTATACTACAACTACATTAACGGAAGAATATTTGTCTGCTAAATTTCCAATGGTAGAGGTAGAAAACAATGTGATGATTAATGCATCATACTTGCCAAACCGTGAATTAGCTGACCTTATTTTAGACTTAGAGCCAATGCAGGCTGTAGTTTATCAAGAAGATATCATTGCTTTTTATACACAAGAAACACAAGAGGAAGTAGATTTTAATGATTATACATTAATTTCTTATGAAGGAGAGTTAATACAAGTTGCTAATAAATGGGATATTTTCCAAAAGAACGATGAGGCGCTTCGTGCTGACTTTGCTCTTGTTACGGAAGATAGAATATCAGAGCCAATCCCTTCTAATGTTAATGTAATTGCTCCAGAGAACGTATTTATTGAAGAAGGTGCAAAGTTAGCTTTTGTTACTTTAAATGCTTCTACAGGTCCAATTTACATCGGTAAGGACACCGAGATTATGGAAGGGTCAATTATTCGTGGACCTTTTGCTCTTTGTGAAGGTGCCCAAGTAAAATTGGGAACTAAAATATATGGTGCTACTACAGTTGGACCAGAGTGTAGAGTAGGAGGAGAAGTGAATAACTCTGTAATGTTCGGCTATTCAAACAAAGGACATGACGGATTCTTAGGGAACTCGGTTTTAGGGGAATGGTGTAATTTAGGAGCAGATACAAACAACTCTAACTTAAAGAACAACTATGCACCTGTTAAATTGTGGAACTATGAAACAGGTGATTATGAGAATACAGGTTTACAGTTCTGTGGATTAATGATGGGAGACCACAGTAAAAGTGGTATTAACACTATGTTTAATACAGGAACAGTAGTAGGTGTGTCTTGTAGTATTTTTGGAGGTGGTTTTCCTAAAACATTCTTGCCAAACTTTACTTGGGGTGGTGTAGAATCTACAGATCACTACAAAGTAGACAAGGCTATTGAGACAATGAAGATTGTAATGGAAAGAAGACATATCGAGTTAACACCAATTGATGAGGAGATAATTCGTCAAATTGCTGCAGATACTGAATTAGAGAGATTTCAACACAGTTTGAAAAGATAATATGAAAATGTGAAAAGGGGCTATCTCATTGAGATAGCCCCTTTTTTTATGCTTTGTTATTTATCATACACACTACAAGATACAATGTATTCTTAATAATATGATACTGTTTGTGGTCTGTCGTAATTAAAGTTAGGTAACGACATATCATATTGACTTGAATTAGCTCTAAAAATACTTGAACCAGCATCTGGCATTGTAGGGTAGAATATCAATGATATCGCTATTTTACTAAATACCAAGTAATCGTTATTCGCTACTACTCCAATACTAAAACGAGAATACAATTTTGAGTCTAAAAAGCGGTTGTTCTTATCTCCCATAAAAGCTGTTTCTATATTAAAGAATGGGTTAAAGCGAAATCCTTTCCATTCATACGGAGCGTAGGACTGCCATTGGTATGCCATTGAAAACCTACGTGTCCCCGTTATTTTTTGAGCTCTTATTCCTTGTATAACACCGTCTAAGCGCAATTCATCACCAACATTATCTATTCTATTAGTACCTAAAACTAATTGGGGGATGAAGAAATGACGGAACCTCCAATTGCCCATCATAAAGAGTTTAGTGAAATATGTACCTTCTAATCTAAATGCTCCTTGTTCTGCTTTATTGCCAAAGAAATAACTACCCCATTCTATGTTTCCTGCAAAATAACCTAATCTTGTATAACCTCCGATAGAGAATTTAGCACCAAAATAAGCGCGACGCTTAGAGTATTGGTCTTTCATTCCTCCTGTGATAGCAAATACCTTTCCAACTTGTACGTCCTCAATTAAGTTATAATTAAAGATATAACGGTCTTGTACATAGTTAATAGAGCTTAAACTAATAGAGGCAAGATAGGTCCTTTGATCTCGATAGTATTCTAAAGGATCATATATCTCATTAGGTGTTTTTAAAAAGTTCTGTTGCACATAGCGTAAAGACGTACGTAAATTTGTTATTACAGGTTTGTCTTTATAGCTTTTAAACAATGGTATGGAATATCCTGCCCAATAGTCATAAGTATTGTATTTGACAGACTCTAAACTGTATTTATCTTGTGCTTGATTTGGAAGTGAATCTCTTTTAAATCGTTGAGAAACACTTACTCCTCCTGCCCATTTAGTATAGGGTGAATAAAAAGGACGATCTACAACAACTCCTTTTACATAGTTCTGCCAAACATCTTGATTAAACAAAACATTGGCGCGTATAAAGGTGTTTTGAATGTTGTTTACAGAATAGCTGAAAAGCATTCCTTCTTTTCCTCTTTCTTTGTAACGCGAACGATATTGTAAGATTACATCGTGTCCAAAACCACCAAAATTACGGTCTGTCAGTTTAAAACGAAGGTTGTTTGTTGATAAGGAACCTGTTGGGTAAATACTCCACGAGTCTAACTCTCTAATTAACACGTCAACAGAGTCGGGAGATGAAGTAGGTATTGCATACATTGTAACCCTTCTCACAAAACGTTGGGTACGTATTAAACGTTCACTTTCCTTTATTTTAAGGGAGTCGAATTTATCTCCCTCTTTAAAAATAAGGTAATTACGAATGGTAAATTTCTTTGTTTTTAAGTGAAAGTTATTTCCAAGTTTTTCTAAGCTTTTTGTAGGCTTACGCAAAGAGTCGGAATCTGAATAACCAAAAGGATCTAAAGTGGTTATACGGATATTTCTAATAATTTTTCCTTCACCAAGTTCTAAGTGTTGGTCAAGTTTAAGTTCAGGAGCATTAGCAACAAGCTTTCTATTATTTTTATAAATAAGCTTATTGATTAATCTCCCAAACTTAGTTTTTTTATTGTTTTCCTCTAAGTTTTTAAAAATACGAGTAGTGTCGCGTTCTATAACTGTAGGGATTTCTGCTTTTGAATAATGTATAGTAGTTGTTGCTACGCTATCCATTTTTATAGGCTCTAATTCTTGTGCTTTTGAGGGCATCCAAAAGAATAAACATAAAAATAGTATGTAAAAGCAATCACGCATATCCGTTAATACAGTATAAAAAGTAAGGTTTTCTTATAACGATAAACTTACGTGTTTATTTCTAAATCACGAATATAATCTTCATATTCATAGAAAAATAATTCAAAAAGTCCCATTTTTTCATTAAAGAAGTCATAAATATCATTCCAAGTAGCTTTGTTATTGATACAAACATTTGTTTGTTCGATCCAAATACGACTTACAAGCTTTCCATTTTCTAAATAAAAGTTTTCTTCGAAGATAGCTTCAGGTAAATACTCTTCTAAAAGTATTGTTTTTAAAGACTCAATTTTTTGAAAATAAATAGTTCTTTTCTCTTCATCTTTATGTTCTATATCCAATAACACTTGTGCTTTTTTATTGTCAGCATAAAATTTAAATGCAAAGTCTTTAATCTTGGTATTGTGCAAAAGCCATTTACGAGGATAAACATCTGCAAATGTTATCCAAAACTCTCTTTTTATTCTTTGTGCTTCTTCTTTACTGAACATAGGTAATAAAATTGTAATTTTATAATACAAATAATTTGTAGCGCGAAGATATGACTTTTGAAACTTTTTTTCATCAAATACAAGCAATTAAAAGCACTGAGCTTCTTGGTATAGAGGCCCAAGAGGTTATGGTACCTACTGAAAGAAGACCGTATTTAGATGTAGAGAAATTTAAAGAGAGACATCCAAGAACCTCTGCTGTGATGATGCTTTTGTATCCTAAAGAAGGAGAAACTTCACTATTGTTGATTGAACGTGCAACTTATAAGGGAGTACATTCAGGACAAGTTGGGTTTCCTGGAGGGAAATTTGAGAAGTCAGATGTAGATTTAGAAACTACGGCTTTGCGTGAGACAATGGAAGAGGTAGGGATTACAGCCAATCAAATTGAGGTAATTAAACCTTTTACACAAGTCTATATTCCTCCAAGTAATTTTATAGTACAACCTTTTTTAGGTGTATTAACCGAAACTCCGCTTATTATTCCAAGCGACTACGAGGTTGCAAATATTATAGAGATGCCTTTAAACACTCTATTAGACGACTCAATTGTTCAAAATGTATATCTACAGACGAGTTATGCCGATTACATCAATGTACCTGCTTTTGTGTATAATGACTATACTATTTGGGGAGCTACTGCTATGATGTTAAGTGAGTTAAAGGAGACAATTAAGCTGTCGATTTAAATTTAATTGCTTTTTTAACGTTATTTTACACATTTACAGCTATTTACTTTTGTAATTTTCTTTTTTTAGTCGTAATTCTGTACTAATTATAAGTATTTTAGGTTAGTCTATTCCAAAAGTTGTAAATTTGCAGTTCGCTTTAATGAGTGTTGAATATGGGATTGTTTAAAAGAAATCCATTTGGACATATATTGTTCTTAAAGAAATGGATTATTAGAGTATTTGGTTTTGCAACGCATCAACGCTTCAGAGGTTTCAATGATTTAAAGATAGAAGGATCTGAAGTACTGCGTAATTTACCAGATAGAAATGTTTTGTTTATATCTAATCACCAAACATATTTTGCAGACGTAGTGGCAATGTTTCACGTGTTTAATGCAAGTTTAAAAGGTCGTGACGATTCAATTAAAAACATTATGTACATCTGGCATCCTAAGTTAAATGTGTACTATGTAGCTGCGGCAGAAACAATGAAGTCGGGTATCTTACCTCGAATATTGTCGTATGTAGGAGCTATCACAGTAGATAGAACTTGGAGAAGTAAAGGTGTGGAATTAACAGAAAAGAAAAAGGTTAATAAGGATCAGGTAGAGAATATCCATACAGCTTTAGAAGATGGTTGGGTTATTACTTTTCCACAAGGTACTACTAAGTCGTTTAAACCAATTAGAAAGGGAACAGCTCATATTATCAAGAATTACAAGCCAGTGGTTGTACCAATTGTAATTGACGGTTTCAGAAGATCGTTTGATAAAAAAGGATTGTACCTGAAGAAAAAAGGTATTCTACAGTCAATGGTGATTAAAGAACCTTTGGAAATAGATTATGAAAACGATACAATTGATATGATCGTAGAGAAAGTTGAAATGGCTATTGAGCAACATCCTTCTTTCTTAAAGGTTATCCCTCAAGAGTTTTTAGAACAAGAACAGGAGTTGAATAAACTTCGTAGATATGAATAAAAAAAGACGAGCACATTGCTCGTCTTTTTTGTTTTAGGAACGTTTTATAAAGCTAACACTTGATTCATGAACTTCTCAACTTCTGGCGAATCGTAATCAACACCTCCTACGATGCGTTGTACTAAATTCCCCTTCTTGTCAAAAATTATAGTTGTTGGAACTGAAGTTCCTAAATAGTGTTCTGAGATATTACCTCCAGGAATGTATACTGGTAATGTGTACCTTTTCTTATCCATAAAGGCTTTTGATTTAGCGTATTGTGAATCCACATCTACCATCATAAAGACAACGTCTTTTTTAGCAAACTTGTCTTTTAGGGCTTGAATGGATGGCATTTCCTTGATACAAGGAGGACACCACGTTGCCCAAAAGTTTACAAAGACAACTTTTCCTTGTAATGAACTTAAAGATACTTTTTTACCATCACCATCTAAGAAAACAGCATCTACTTTAGAACTGTTAATCGTTGGTGGATTGCCCTCTGCTACTGTTGCTGCGTAAGAAGTAAATGAGTGTGTACTCATTAAGGCAATTGCTCCGAAAGCAATTGCTTTTTTTACTGATTTAAAAATAGGTTTCATATTTTGCTGTTTTATATTTTACATAGCTACTTTACCTTCTTTCATTTCTTCAGAAGGTTTATTGATGATTAAATCGTCAAGGGCTAACTGCCCAAATACTTCTGTTATTGTATCTAATTGAGCACCCATTTTCACAGGTATTCTCTTTAAGTTTTGCTCTTTGTCTAAGGTTAGAACAAAAGTACCTGCTTGTGAACGCAAAATGCTTTTAGTGTTTACCCAATAAGTAGGATTATGGCGTTGTAAGTTTAACTGTACTTGAGCGTAATCTCCTCCTTTAAAATTCTTGTCTTTATTGTCAATATCAAACTCTAAAGTCAATGAACGGTCTTGGTTGTTTAACAAGCCTGAAGTACGCGATAATTGTGTGTCAAACTTTTGACCTGGTGCGCCACTTACCGTAAAAGTAGCTGTCATTTCATCAGGAACAGCCGCTGCGTGTTTTTCTGGAATAGAAACCGTTAAGCGCAACTTTCCATTCTGTGCCATTGCAAATACAGGTTGAGCTCCGTTGTTTCCAACTAAAGACCCTGTAGACAAATATCTATCCGTAATAATTCCGTCAAACGGAGCTGTAATGCGTAAATAATCTTGTTGTTGATACGCTTGAGCAGTACTTGCTTTAGCAGATTCATAAGCTGCTTTAGCACTATTCATATTACTTTGTGCGCGTTCTAATTCGATTAAGGCAACAGCACCACTGGTTTTAGAAGCATCAACTAAACGCTCATATACTTGTTTCGCAAGAAGATAATCTGTGTGTACTTTTTGTTCGGCCGACTTGTCTGATAAATGGCGTTGATTTACTTCAGGAGCTTCTAATAACGCCAATAATTGCCCTTTTTTTACTTGATCTCCCCGGTCAACGTAAAGCGTTTTTATAAAACCAGAAACCTTTGAATACAAGGCTACTTGTTCATACGGTTTCATTTCACCGGGAACTGAAACTGTATAAGAAAGATTAATATGTTGAATAGGCGAAGTAGTAATGGTTACTTTAGCCGTTTCTGTTGTTGGTGTTGTAGTTTGCTGTTCTTCTTTAGACGAGCAAGCTGTTAGTAAAACTGAGAATGCAAGCACTGCTTTCACAGGGAATGAAAATAAAAAAGTTTTCATACTATATTGAAATTTTTGAGTCATTGTTAATTAGTTTCTACTTCGTAATATTTACTGTCTTTATCATCAGGGTCTAATGAAGGACCAACGATGCTTGACTTCGCCATCATAGAGGTAAAGAAATGAGGTAGCAACAACAGAATTGTGATTGTTGAAGCAATTAATCCTCCGATTACCGCTTGTCCTAATGGAGCTACTTGTTCTCCACCATCTCCAAGTCCTAACGACATTGGTAACATACCTGCAATCATCGCCGCTGCTGTCATTAAAATCGGGCGCAAACGAGATGAAGCCGCTAATCTTGCTGCATTAACAGGGCGTAGGCGTACTTCTTTTCGGTAGTGTTCTGCTTGGTTAATCAAGAGAACAGCATTGGAAACAGAAACTCCAATCGACATAATGATTCCCATATACGACTGTAAGTTTAGCGTACTACCACTTAGGAATAGAACAATTAAGCTACCTGTGATTACAGCTGGTAATACTGATAAAATAACTAACGGTAGGCGGAACGATTGATAGAAGGCAGATAACATCAAGTAAATTGTAATTACCGCTACTCCTAAACCGATTAATAAGTTACCTAAGGTTTCGTCTAATAAATTAAGTGTACCTTCTGTCCATACCATTGTACCTCTCGGTGCTTCTCCCACATTAGCAATGGCTTTTTTAACTGCTTTAGAAGCCGATCCTAAGTCTTTTTGATGAATATTAGCAATAATGGTAACATAGCGGTTTGGACCTTTACGGTTTACTTGTGCCGCTTCAGGAACGCGAGTAATTGTTGCCACATCGTCTAAAGTAGGGCGTAGGCTTCCTTTTTTCAAAGGCATAGCACGTAGTGTTTGTTCGCTATTCATATCTCCTTCCGGAATCTGAACTTGCACCTGGAATACTAATCCCGAATTAGGGTCAACCCATAAGTTTTTGTCAGTAAAACGCGTAGATGAAGTTGCTGTAGCTAAACTTTTAGTAACGTCTCTCATCGTCAAACCAAATTGTCCTAATAAATCTCTGTCCACTTCAATTTGTAAAGAAGGATAAGCAAGCGGTTCTGCTATGCGTATATCTCTTAAATAAGGAATTTGTTTTAACTCAGCTTCAATTTTCTTAGCGTGTCCCTCTGCCACTTTTATTTGGCGAGAACCTACTTTTACTTCAATTGGCGTCATAGCACCTTGTCCCATAATCTTTTCAACCAACTCCATCGGTTCAAAGTTGATTTGTACATCAGGTCTGTTTTCTGCTACTAAAAGGCGAATCTTTTCTTTTAGTTCAACCATAGAACCAGTGTATATGCTTTGGTCAACAGCTACTTGTAATACGGCTTCGTGAGAGGCATTTGTAAACAAGAAAATAGGGTTAATTGGCGTACCTGACGGTTGCATACCCACATAAGCTGAGGTAATAGACAACCCATTTTCAGGTAGAATAGACTTGATGTCACCAATGATATCCTTGACAATCCCCTCTGTTTTTTCTAAGCGACTTCCTTGTGGTGCTTCAATTCTAATTTGGAAATCTCCACTGTTAGACGTTGGCATAATATCCATTCCAATTACAGGCAATAACAGAGCTATAGCACCAATAGCAATCGCAACATACCCTATAAATAATACTCTTGAACGTTTATGTGAAACACGCACCACTTGCGAATAACGCAGTCTGAACTTCTCAAAAAATTTGCGTTGTCTTTTAGTCTTAGATTTGTAAACTTTCTTCAACTTGTTTTTCATTAACCAGTTTGCCAAAATAGGCACAAAAGTTTGAGAAGCTAAGAAAGAGAATATCATTGCAAAAGCTACTGCCATAGATAGAGGCATAAACATATCTCTTGGGATTCCCGCCATAATAAATGCTGGCGTTAATACAGCAAGAATACACAGTAAAATCAGTAATTTAGGAATAGATATTTCTAACAACGCATCTAAAATAGCCTTAGGCTTTCGCTTGCCCATTTCCATATGTTGGTGAATATTCTCAATGGTTACGGTGGCTTCATCGACGAGGATACCAATTGACAAGGCAAGACCACTTAAAGTCATAATGTTAATGGTCTGACCAAAGAAGTATAGGGTAGCAACCGCCGACAAAATAGCAACAGGAATGGTTAGAATTACGATTAACGCTCCACGGGGATCTCCTAAGAAAAGGAAAATCATCAGTCCTGTAAACAAAGCACCTAAAATACCTTCGTGAATTAAGTTTGTCAACGAACGCTCAATGTATTTCGATTGGTCAAATTCATAGCGAATACTCACGTCTTCTGGAAGGGTGTTTTTAAGCATTGGCAGCGACTCTTTCAAGTTGTTTACCACGTCAATTGTAGAGGCATCTGCCTTTTTGATAATAGGCAAGTAAACAGAACGAGAGCCGTTAATTAAAGCATACCCCGTTGTTTGGTCAGCCGCATCTTGTACATTAGCAACATCCTTGATATAGATTGTTCTACCGTCTTTATTCTTAATTGGTGTGTTTAAGAAAGTCTCTTGATTTTTGGCAATTGAGTTAATCGGCGCCATTAAGTTTTCTTCTCCAATGCGGATATTACCAGCAGGAGAAGGGTGGCTATTCTGTGTAATAGCAAGTGTTACTTCTTCTGGGTTTAAGCCATTTGCTTGCATTGCTTGTTGGTCTAAGCTAATTACAATCGAACGCACGTTTCCACCAAAAGGAGCAGGAGCTGTAACCCCAGGAATTTGCACAAACATTGGTCTAATGCGCGTTTGTACCATTGTTTGTAGTTCTGTGATAGAACGCTGAGAACTCTCAAAAACTAATTGTCCCACAGGCAGTGAACTACCGTCAAAACGCACCACCATAGGAGGTACCGCACCAGGAGGTAAGAATCCCATTGCACGCGATACTTGGGTAGAAACTTCTCCCGCTGCTTGTGCCATATCTGTACCAGGATAAAACGAAAGTTTCATCAACGTTAATCCTTGTACACTTTTAAAGTCAATATTTTGAACTCCCCCTACGAAAAGTAATACCTTTTGGAACTCATTAGCCATAAAACCATCCATATAAGCTGGAGATAGTCCACCATACGGCATAGCAATGTAAATAGAAGGCAATTCTATTTCAGGGAATATATCTACGTTTATTTTTTTAATTGCATTAACTGATAAAAAGCCCATTGCTAATACGATAATCATAATCGCAATCGGTTTCCTCAATGCAAATCGAATAAGATTCATAGTAAGTTGAATTAAAGATTGTTGAAAAGAAATTGGAAATCAGTGGTCAATGTTGCTTGTGCTACTAATTGTAACCAATACTGTTGAGATGCTTCTATATGCGTTTTCTCAGCTTGTTGCAATAGCGATTGAATCTGCAATAATTCACTCAAAGCAATTAAACCACTTTTATAACGTGCTAAATACATTGTGTAAGCCTGATGTGCTTGCTCAATAGCCTGTTTTGTCTTTTGCAATTGCTTTTGTTGCTCATTGATTTTAGCGATGCTCGACGCCAATTGCGCTTGCATTTGTTGGCTGTATTGTTCCTTTTGAAAATCAACACTCTTAGCCATTTTAGCAAAGTTTTCTTGCTTGTGCTTATTCGTAAAAAGAGTTGTAAAGTTCCACGTTAGTCCAACACCAACCAGATAGTTATCTACGCTATTTGAGAAACCATCTTTCCAACGATCAGATACATAACCAGACTTGTCTATTCCAGACCCTCTAACAGCATATCCTCCTAAAACTTTGAAGGATGGTAATCCACTGCGAGCGATAGATTTACTTGAATGCATCAGTGATTCCGATTGGTGTTCAAGTGATTGTAAGAAAGGGTGATTGTTTTCAATTGCTGTAGCAGGTTGATTTTCAATTGTAGAAAATGTTAGAAAACGCTCGGTTTCAATTGTATTCATTCCGCTTTCTTCCCCCGTTAGTTCAGCTAAGTGTATAAGCGAACTTTCCTTATTTCCTTGCCATAAGTCTTGCTGACTCAACGCTTGTAAATAAGAAGAATGTGCCAGTAAACTATCAGCTTGTGGTTTCATTCCTGCTGCAGTTAAACTGGCAGTAATACGTTGTACTTCATTGAGGCGATTGGTGTTTTTCTGTGTCCAATCTAAGTTAGCCTCATTGTATAAAGTACGGATATAGCGAGTTGTCAGTTCCTTTTTGAGTTGAATAGCATAAGCCTCTTTATCAGCAATAGACTTATTTAAAGAAGCCTTCGTTGCTTTAGTAGCTTGTTTTTGTTTGCCAAAAGCAAATACTTCCCATTCCACAACAGCAGAGCCGAAAGTGTTCATTGTATTATCTGCTCCGTCAAACGCATCAGGATTACCACTTACGTTAAAAAAACCAGGTTGCGGAAAGAAAGCACCATTGCTACCTTCAAACGAACCATAAGAGTTTTGTGCTTGAATGCGAAGTTGTGGTAACGCTTCCGTTTTAGAAGATTTATAATGATGTTGTGCAGCATCTACAGAGGCATTTTTAGCTTGTAGTCCCACATAGTTTTGTTCAGTTTTTTCCCACAAATCAATTAGTGAAAATTGAGGCGTATTTTGGGCGTACCCCCATTGAGCAGTAAGAGTAATCACTCCTACAACAGCGGTTGTAAAAAGGTGTTTTTTCATCATCAGGAAGATTTTGAAAAGGCTGTAAAAGCTTGATAGCCTTGATTAATTTGAAAAATTTAAGCATAGTAATGCTTACCCAATAGTGTGAATATTGCGTAGCTAAATCGTTGCTTTTAAATCAAATTCTAAAATTCTGATGTTGTATAAACAGAGGTAAGTTTCCTCTAAGCAGCGTATTGCTACTATACAGAGGGTGAACAGTGAAGTCTTTTAAAAACGCAAAGCCAAAAAAGAAGAAAACAAAAGTAGAGATAAGCAAGGCAACATAAGGGTTGCTGATATCTACACCTGCTTTTTGTATCACAATATCGCTATCAGCAGTGAATTGATTCTGACAATTCTCTGGGCTAAAAACAACTTTGTTACTGTGCTTTGGTTTATTGGGTTTAGTGCTTTGTTCAATAGAAGTTAAGTCATTTGTGCTAAGAGCAGAAATAGTAGCTTGAACAGTACACGAAGATAAAATAACCCACAAAAGACTAAATAGGGCAAAGAACCTTTGACCTTGAGATTTAATGTTATGTGAATTGATTTTTTTCATATTACGCAAACATATATGTTTCTGTTAATAGTTCAAAGGAATAAATGACAAAGATTTGTTAATAGCAAAAGAGGCTATGAATAGATGTTATGAGGTGTTTTAAAATAAAAAGAGGTAGTTTTTTGAGGTAAAAAGGTATGTTTTTCTGTTTTTTTGGTTAAAAAAATGTCTAAAAGTGCATTTTCTCTTGTTTATTAAGTGTAATAGAGGTGTTTTTAAAAATGATTTATATGACGTATTTATAGCCTTTAAGTCAGCAATAATAACGGCTTTAGCTATGTATTTGTTTAGGGTTTAATGTAGTTAAATAGGAACCTTGTTCGACACAAGTTCGACACAAGTTCGAGATTCCTTAGGAAAACGGTCGTTTTGTCGAAGGAGTGTGGTGGGAATGTGGTAGGAGTGTAGTAGGAGTATCAAAGAAGATTTGAAGAATAATCGATTTATTTTAGTGTAAAGCGACTATATAATGAAGATAGTTTTCTAAAATTAGAGACTATAGTGTTGTTGCCGATAATAGATGTAGCAAAATTTATGAGGAGAGTAGTATAGGGAATTAAGTGGGTTTGAAAAAGTTTCATTTATAGTAAGTTGCATTAATGTAATAGGAAGATTACTTGGGAATTGTAGTATATTTATGGTTTTATTAAAAATTTGCAGAAACAATAGATATGGCACAAAAAGATATAAGATTAGAAGAAATTAAGGAGCTTTATGATCAATTGATAGTTGGTGACAAATTATTGGAGGCTAATGAAGAAGAGAAGGCTATTTTTTATGCAAAGAATCAAAGTTTGTCTGAACAGGTATTATCTATTGTAGAGGAGCTCTTGCGAGAAAATGCCTTAAATGTAGAGGCTCTGTTTTGGAAAATAAGTATTCACAATGGTCCATACTATGATGATGTCTCTGTAATACTTTCTACAGCACAAGAAATTATTGACAATGTGTCAAATGACAAAGAAGCTGTTTTTTCTGCTTACGACTTAATAGCGTGGTCGTATGAACATAAGTTAGAACTAAAAGAGAAAGCAATTGAAGTTTTACACGATAAGTTGATTGAAATTTCAAAGCTAAAAGATGATTATAGTTTACAAGATAAAGAGTTCGGAGATACATATTATAAAATAGCTTTCCTCTACAGAGAGTTGGAAGACTTTAGTACAGCAGAAGCTTTTTATAGAATGAGTTTTGAACACGCTCCAGATCATTATTACACAGGATTTCAAGGTGGTAATCTATTTCTTGAAAGAGGTAAGTATGGAGAAGCTTTTATTTATATGAATTCTTTTTATAATTTTCACAGTAATGCATATTGTAGCGTATTTGTAAAAGCAATAGAAGTAGAATATGAGGCAGGAAAAATAGACAACGAATGGGGATTGCTGTATTTAATGTATGCTATTGCAGTTGATTATCCTACAGAATGTGGGTATAAAAATGTACGTGAGGTTGGTGCAAAGTATGCTTCATTAATTGAAAAAGGATTGGAAGAAAATCCTGATAATGCCTTTGCTTTACAGATGAAGGCAAAGTATTATTTAAGTGTAGAGAAGAATACCAAACGTGCTTTTGAGTATTTGCATCAGTATTTTGATCAAAATAAAAAGATAGAAGGACCTCTTTATTTTATATTTTACGAATTAGGAGAACGTTTAGGTATTGATATTCAAGAGTATGGTTATGAGTTAGATTGTGAAGGTTTTTTCGCATATAATTTAATGACTCTTTTTCTTGAGAAAGGAAGTGAGTATCGCGATAATGACGATATTGAAAAGGCTTTAGTTTACTATGAGAATGCGAGTAATATTGGAAAGTATGCAATTCCTCTTGCAGAAACTTATTTTGAAACTGGTGTTGGTAATAAAGTAAACAACAATAAACACGGGTATGCTTTGATGTGCAATAATTTAGGGATAGTAAGTAAGAATATTGTACAGTTAACAGATGGGAATTATGCCGTTGAAGACTGTGTTGAAGCTTTACAATTGCATAGAAAAGGGTATAAAGCTGCTCCTTTTTGGGAAAATATGGAAAGCGGATTACGTTTGGCTGAATTGATGAAAGAGTATGATGAGGTTGAATATTTTGCTAATGAGTTATTAAGTTATTACGATGTATATAGTGCAACTTATGTAGCAATAAAAGGGAGAATCTTAAAAAACTATTTGAACGCAGGTAAATTTGAACAAGCTGAAGCATATTTTAAAGCGGTTCGTGTTGACTTTGAGTTAAAAGAGATAGAAGATGAAGACGTGGTTGCAGAGGTGATTTATATGGCAGCCGATATGTTTACATATCTGCGTTATGAATTAAAAGATTACCATAGTTCAATCGATATGACCGAAGCCTTTTTTAGTAAGTCTAAGTACGTAGAATTAAATGAAGAGGTAGCTAATATTAATTACTGGTTTAGTTTAGCTTGGGCTTATCACGGATTAGAAGATTTTGAAAAAGCATCAAAGTACTTTGATTTGATGAAGTCAACCTATGAACATAATGAGCGCTATAAAGGGACGCTTGAGGATATTCCGGCAGAGTATAATTTACCTAAAGAAGAGCGAGAAGCGTTGAATCGTTTATGGGTGTTTAATCGGCAAGAAGTTGAATCAATAACTAATTATCCTTTAGAAGATACATTTGGAAATGTAGCCCATTTAAATAAGATTGTTGATTATATAACAGGAGGACGTCAAATAAGAGTAGAAGGTTGGTTAAGTGATGATGTAAATTTGAAGGTAGTCCCAAGAGTACAGCGAAAGGATATTAAGGAAGAAGTTTTTGATACTTCTTTAGATTTCTATTTCCAAAAGGAAAATATTACGATTCGCTTCAATATTGATGAGCGCAATGAACAGATTAAGTCATTTTTTGGGTTAAAGTCAAAAAATGTATGGAAAAAGGAGATGTATGTCTATTATTACTTTTATAAGGAAGGAGAGACAGCATCGAATGATTTTGATGTATTTGGCAATGGCAATAAAGAGTTAGATAGCAAGGCTCAGTTATTTTGGAATGCATTCGTCAGTAAATATTACCAATTAAATAAATAATAAGTAATGATATAAAATCCCAAACAATTTTGTTTGGGATTTTTTGTTTTTAGTCACTAAGCAAAGGAAAATAAAAAGGCTTACAAAAAAAAACGCGTAGTGTTTTATTTTTTTATAGATGTCTGGATTGGAAACAAGAGATTAAACAGTTTAAACTTGCATATTTAACATAGCTAAGAAGAGTGTAAATTATGTTATCATAAAGTAAAATGAAATATTTTAAACTTTATGATTATTGTGTAAAGCTTAGTTTATTAAGTTAATTAATGAATTAATTACAATCTATTTATTATAGTTAGTAGTTTTTGGTATTAAAAGGTAGGTTTGTTTATGTGGTAATGTTCACAAAATGTAGTACTTTGCTATAGCATTCTTCAGGAAATGTGACTTTTTGTGATAAACATTGTCTAAAATGGGACTGAAGAGGCAGGTTGCTAAGAGGTAGATAACAAAAAAACGGAAAATATGCCTAAATATAACAGTATGATTATTTAAAAAATGATATTTATCATATGTTGTATTTGAAGTTTGTTTTAGTTAAAAAGAAGAGTTTGTGACAATTTACGAATTGATTATTGTTAAAATCGCTTATTTTGACTTATAAATATGTTTATTATATACTATTTAATAAATAATATTTAATACAAAACGGCTTTTAGGTTGTTTAATGTTGCGTATTTTTTTCATTTATATGGGATTTTCGCAAATCTAACGTTGATATGTTAAAAACACTTTTAGAATTAGAAATAAGTAATAATTTTGCAGAGCTTTTTAAAATAATTAGAATATGCGAATATTCTAAATATAAGTCCCCACTTAATAAAGCGACACATAGCATAACGAAGTTGTGCTTTGTTGTATCGTTGTGAGGATTTATGATTGTAAAGCAAGCTATAATTCTCACAATGATATGACTGTATTAAACAAAATAAATAGCGTTTTAATCGAGAAAACTAACTTCTTAAAGTTAGTAGGTCTTGTATTAGTTGTTTCTGTTATTCAGTTACTATTTGCTATTTTTGGATTTTCTATCACTTTTATCTGGTTAACTATTCCACTGTTTTATATTTATACAAAATATGAAACAATAGAAAAAAGCAAATTGTGGAAAGAATTAGTTGCTCATTACATTGTTACAATTCTTGTAATGGGAGTGCCATTTAGTGATGATAACTATTATTTTGAAATAGTTAATCTTCCTTATTTAATGTTTTATTCTTTTGCGATCTATACTAATTTAGTTGCAAAGAGAGAACATAGTTTTTCAAATCAAACAATCAATTTTATCGGCGTATTTAGTTTTTACTTATTCATAAGTATTTTTGTACTAAGCTTTTTAACTGTAATGGAATTGACAGGAAGTCGTTTCACTGTTAAGGGGGAGTTTGTAAACAAAGGATTAGTTTTCTTTATGAGTTTGTTTTCTTTGGTAAGCTATTTGAGTTTTACGAATCAAGAAATGGTTCAGGATATGGGAGCTTTATTAAATGATAATATCGCAAGTAGCACTGAAGAGGCTGTTTCTGATTTTGAAATAAAAGAGAAAAAAATTATAAGTTTCTTTAATAACAATAAAGGTTTTTTAGAAACATCGTTTTCATTAGAACAATTAGCTAAAGAAGTAGGGTTAAGTAAACAAGAAGTTTCTGAGGTTATTAATCAGAACCTATATTCGAGCTTTTACCAGCTTTTAGCTAAGTATAGAATAGAATATGCTAAATCATTATTGATGAGGGATAAAAACCTTACTATCGACGCTGTAGTTGATGAATGTGGGCTCTGTTCGAAATCAACATTTAATAAATATTTTAAAATGTACGTTGGGCAAACACCTTCTGTTTTTAGAAGCCAAGTGGCATAGGGCGTAATTGATGTAAATGGAGGAATCGTATTTATATATAATTATTTTAGCAGCGGCAATAATATTGTCGTCAATCTCCTATTTCATTAATAGTAGTTTAGTAGCAAGACCTAAGTCAAGAAGACTTGCCAATGGTTTTTTAGTTTTGTTTACTATTCATTGCTCAATAATTATTTTAACAAGATTCTTCTACAATGATTATATCTTTGTTTATTTAGGATTGCCTTTGAGTCTATTTTACGGACCTTTTTTGTATATCAGTTTAAATGCAATGACAAAAGGGAAGGAAGGTGACTATGTAGTTGGATTTTCAAATTCACTTTTGCACTTTATTCCGGGTATTGTTTTTTTCTTGATTTATGTACAATCTATTTTTATGATTGATAAACTAAGTGTTCCTTATTTAGTTTATTATTATTTAGTATTGTATGTTACGCAGGCAATTCAATTTATGGGATATGCTTTGTACTGTTACGTTCAAGTAGGGAAAGTGACATTAGAAAACCAATCTCGCCTATTAATTTTGAGAATTGTTTGGATTCTTATTTTTATGGCAATGATTTTTATAGGATTAGTTTCTTATAATGCTATTCCAAACAACGATCAGAATATTATTTATATAGGAATGTTCTGTTATTCATTGACTATTTTTCAATACTATGTTCAAAGATTGAAAAATTCTAAAATAGTAGAACACGGAGTTGAGGTTGAGGTTGTTGAAAAAGTAGAGGATACTGCTCCTGTTGTAGAAGTAGTACAGAAATATGAAAAGTCTAAAGTAAATGGAGAACATTTAGAAGACTATAAAGCTTTAGTAGAGAAAGTGATTATTGGTGATAAGTTTTATTTAGATTCTGGTTGTTCTTTAGAACGCTTGGAGAAAATGACAAAAATATCAAAACACCATCTTTCTCAGTTCTTTGCTTTACAATATAACTCACATTTCAATGCGCATATTAATAAGTTGCGTGTGGAATTTGCGAAAAAAGTTTTAAAAGAAAGAAATAATGAAATTACTGTTACTGAATTAGGAGAGTTAAGTGGATTTAATTCGCGCACTTCTTTTTTCAGAGCATTTAAAAAATTCGAAGGGGTTTCTCCTTCTGAATTTATAGAAGAGCAATTACGATTGAACAACAAATAACAACAGATTACCGGAGTTCTAAAGCCACGAACTCCAACAACAACTTAAAAAATCACATCATTTAGCCAATGCATGTGATTTTTTTTTGCTTTATACTGAGTTGTTTTGTTGATAAGTAGCTTTAAATCAATTAGGTATATGTAAAGGTTGATAGTTTTTTAGCTGCACGATTGGTTGCTCTGTCTTTGTAATCATAATCTTAATTTACATTTAAAGGTAATTAGGTCGTAATTAAGTCGTAATTGAGTCGTAATTAGTTCGCTAAAAAGGCTTTTAGGTGAGGTAATTACGAGCTATTTACGGCCTAATTGCGAGTTAATCACCTGTGAGGTATGTTTTGTGTGTTGTAAATCAGGTGTTTACGTAATCTTAATAGGTGGTAAAATATGTAATTTCTATCTGTAGTATATACAGTAACTGCTGCTATTGGTTTTATATGTGGTGTTTTTTTTCTTTTTTACTATTGCTAAGGTAAGGGGTGCTATATTTTGGATCTAATTTTTGTTGTGTTAGTTAGATAGGGTAGGTGCATTAGCTTGTCTTTTTATTGGAGTTTACTTTTTAGCACTATAATCTATCTGTTTTTTTGTATTGTTTGGGACAAGAAAACCGCTGTTTTTTAAAGATTTTGTGTTCAACTTTACTACTACCTCGCGTTTTGGTGCGTTTTTTATACCGCTGTTTTAGATTTTTTATCAGTTTTATTGGTGTTTTTATCATTCAAACTTATTTTTTCTTCCATCTAAAGTAATTTTTTTTACTGCTTTTTTGTGTTAGTAGTTTAAGGTATATTTTTCGATTAATTAAATGATTTTTAAGCGGTTTTTTCAAGTAAAAGTACGCCTGTAGATGATGTCTTAAATCGGCTGTATTCGTTTTTTACAATATATAGTAGAATATATACTAAAAGGCTGATTAGTAGTACTCTGTTACAGGGATTGAGGCGTGTTTCATATTCTTGGGAGGTATGACGTACTAAGAAAACGCAACCTTTACTACGTTAATTATCAACACTTTTGCATTGTTAAATCGGATGTACATATAATGATGTCAGCCAGTTTAAAAACAACAAAAAAAATAGTTTAAAATATGAAAAGAAAATTATTTACAAAGGTCTTGGCGACAATGATGCTTCTCTTAGGAATAAGCGGAAGTGGTTTAGCACAGTTCAAGATCGGTGAAGACTTTACTAAATCAACAACTACAGAGAACAATGTAGTTTTTCTTAAAAATGGAAAAGGAGTAGTTACTTCTTATTTAACTGCAGCCAAAGGTATTGATGCTGATGGTGATGGGTGGTTGCGTTTAACTGAGGATAAGTTACAACAAAGTGGTGGAGTTATCTTTGATGAGCGTTTTCCCTCTGATAAAGGAGTTGTTTTAGATTTCGAATATAAGACATGGAGGAATTTAGTAGGAGATTCTCAAGTACCAGAAGGATTTGCACCCAGAGGAGGAGATGGTTTTACTGTTTTTCTAATTGATGGAAGTGTAGAAGGTAAAGATGTTGTTGTAGGTGGTGATGGACATCATTTAGGTTATGGAGGTCAATTAAATGATCCCTATGAAGATACTAAACCTGTAACTGGAGCTTATTTAGGTTTGGGATTAGATGAGTATGGAAATTACATTTTTGAAGGAACGAACGGGTATTATGCTTTAAATGGATTACAAAATAATAATTGGATTGAAGGTTACGACAAGGAAGTAATGCGTTACAAGTTCGTAAACTCAGTTGGTTTGCGTGGTAGTGCAAATTATAAAGGACAGATTACACCTTTAATTGCTTATAAGACATTAAAGGAAAATGAAGGAGGAGTTGGTTTTTCTAAATTAACAAGTGTTAGACCAAATGACCGATCATTCTATAGACGTGTTCAAATGGAACTTTATAAGTATAAAAGTGGTTATAAAGTAGAGGTTAGATGGAAAAGAGATAATAAGTCTACTACACCATTTGAAGAATTATTTACAGCTGAATACGATGAAGTACCAAGTGAGTTCTTAAAAATAGGTTTTTCAGCTGGTACAGGTTCGGCAGTAAATAATCACGAGATCAGAGGACTTTCAGTTTTTATGCCAGAGGGTGTTAAGGTTGAAAAGTTTGTAGATAAAGAAAGTACAATTGTAGGAGAGAATCTTACGTATAGGATTGAAGTTAGAAACTTATCACAAGGACAATATAAAGGTGTTGTTTTAAATGATTTATTAGGAGCTATTTCAGACAGTTTTGAGGTTAAAGAAATGTCATTTAAAAGTGAGACAGGGTCTACTTTTACAAATGCTGGGGGATTTGATAAAAATCTAAAACAATTAGAAAACATTAAAGTAGACTTGGATAGTAGAGATGCTGCTGTATTCACAATAAAAGGTACAATTGTTAGAATGCCAGTAGGAGGTGTAATTAAAAACACTGCAACTATTAATGTTGGTGCTTTAAAATTTTATAATGAAAAAGAGGCAATTGGTATTGGGCGTTTAGAAAGCACTGTAGAAACACAAGTTTCATTTGTAGGTGATGATTTTTGTGAAAACGAAGGAGATAACTTTATTTCAGGATATCACTCAACGATTATTAAAACAGCACATGGTTTTGAAATTTTTGGGGAACGTTCTATGCCAACAGGAGGACAAGGAGATGACTTTTACGTGCCTACATTAATTTGTCCTGAGAAAGGATTTGACTTTAAAGGAAGTCCATTACATGCAACTTTAGGAGCGAGAGATTACGATAATAGTCAGAATTTTTTACTGACAACAGATGGTTTATATGTTTGGGGAAGTAATGGTTATCAACAAGGTGGAGGATCACATTATTCAGTAGTTTCTCCTGCATTAGTTAATACTTCTAAATTTCAAAAAATGACATTGCCAACTGGTGTGACTCCGAAAATGGTGCGTTATATGACAGCATCACATAGGGTTCTTGCTTTGTTGTTAACAGATGGTAGAATTATGATTAATGGTACTAAATCTGAATTATATGGAGACGGTACAAGCGAGATAGATGGTAATTGGCATACAGTAAGTAAATCAGGAAATACACCTTTATTGGAGGTTGAAAAAATGAAAGTTCATACAAGCGGTGGGTTTGCTTATACTAAGGATGGAAAATATTATGCATGGGGAAGTGTTGTTTATAATGGAAGTTACAGGAATTCAAATTATGGATATAGTTATGCTGAAGAAGTAAGCAGTCCATTTAAAGGAGAGCCTGAAATGATTGCAATAACAGGTCATGGAGAGGATTCTTTGGTTAGCTACTTTACTCTTGCTAAAGATGGAAAAGTTTATTCTATGGGTAGTAATAGTAATGGAGAGCTTGGGGTTGGTGATCTTAATGAAAGAGTAAATTGGGAAACTGTTAAGACAGAAGACGGCGAGGATTTAAAAGATATAAAATATTTGAATGCACAAGATCATGCTTCTTATCAAACAGCAGCTGGGGCAATTAATAAATACGGAAGAGCTTATTTTTGGGGGAATAATGCTTATAATATGTTAGGTCAAGATCAAGATGTTAAGTATAATATACCATCTGCAACAGAGCCTCAAGGATTAGATAATAACCGCGTTGTTTACTTAGAAGTTGGTGGACATACGGGAATGATTGTGAATGATAATAATAAGTATTGTTATGTAGGACACAAAGTAAATGGTAGTATGGGAGATGGTAGAGAAGAAGAGGACCGAAATTTTACCGTTCATACTTTCGACTGTGAAAATACAGCAAACGTAGTAGAAATGTGTGGTAAGATTGAGATTGAACCAGAGCCAGGATTATTAATTCATAAAGTTGGAACATATGTAGATAGTAATAAGGATGGAAAGGTTAATGTTGGAGACCACATAAACTATACGTTCACAGTTAGTAATACAGGAAATACAATTTTAAAGGATATTTCTTTAACGGATGGTAAAATTAAGTTAACAGGTGGGCCTATTGAAACTTTAAATCCGAATGGAATAGATAATGGTACTTTTTCAGGTGTTTATGAGATAACACAAGTAGATATTGATCGTGGAGGAGTATTTAATATAGCATTAGGTACAGCTAAAGATCCAAATGATAAGCCAATTGTATCTAAGTCAATAGATCCAGAACCTTTACATCCTACGGATCCTAATTATCCATTAGAAGATCCTAAGTATAAAGATTGTGCTACGTGTACAGTTACAACATTACCACAAGATCCATCGATTACTTTAGTTAAAGTAGGTGTTTTTGATGAAGATACGCCAGGGGATAATGGAAATGGAATTATCAACTATACGTTTACTATGACGAATACTGGAAACGTAACATTGAATACTGTTGAGTTAATAGATTTTGATATTGATCCTTTTAAGCCTGTATTTAAGGAAGAACAAGGAACAGGAAGTTTAGAAGTTGGTAAGAGTTGGACTGCTACTTTTAAATATTCAGTTACAGATGCAGATATGGATTTAGGATATAAATTCAACCAAGCTTTAGTGATGGCAAAATCTCCAAGAGACAAAGAGGTTGAAGCTGAATCAGGAACTGAGATAGGAAATGAAAATCCTACAATTACAGAAGTAGAAGGTGGTGGACCTTTAATGACTAACCCACACATTTATCACAAAGTACAATAATTTTAATTAAGACGTTTAAGACACAAAAATATATCGTTATGAAAAAAAGAATACTTTCAGCTGCTTTATTAATGGGAGCAATAGCGGCAAATGCACAGGTTGGTATTGGAGTAAAAGAACCAAACTTATCTGCTGAGTTAACTATTGAAGCACATAATCGTGGATTGTTAATTCCAAATGTAAAGTTGAATGGAGCTTTCGATAGTGAAAGGATTTCAAACGGAAACGTAGTAAGTTTATTAGTATATAACACTAATACAACAAAACTTAATGATAAAACAAAAGATTTAAAACCAGGTTACCACTATTGGGATGGAAAAAGATGGGCTCGTTTAACAGCAGAGCAAGATATTCCTCAGATCGTAGTGAATCATTTTCAAGATATTTTAAATTTAGATGAAGGAAGTGTTACTAATTTAATCAAAGCAATTTTTAAAGGAAAGCTTTCATTAGATGGAGGACTTGAGTTCAAAGATAAAAATAGTGCTGCTGCAAATTTATTATTAGCTAATGCTGGTATTCAAATTGCGGATGGTGGTGTTACTCCTCAAAAAATAAAAGAAGGTAAGCCAGGTGAAGTTTTAGTTACTGATGCTAATGGAAAAGTTAAATGGGTAAAAGGGAAAGATGCAGTAGTTGAAAAACTGGTTAAAGATAATGAGACGATCACAACATTAGTAGATAATGGTGATGGTACTATCACATATACAAATGAAGCAGGTGTAAAAGTTACTGTTGATTTAGCTAAAGGACCTAAAGGAGACAAAGGAGAAGATGGTAAGTCAGCTAAAGTTGTTGATAACGGAGATGGAACAGTTACTATTACAGATGGTAGTGGTGGAACAGCTATTGTTAAAAATGGTAAAGACGGAATTTCAGTAACAACAGTTGTTGAGAAAGACGGTACTATTACAGTTAAAGAAGGAGAAAAAGTAGTTGGAACTATCGTAAACGGAAAAGACGGTAAGTCAGTTACAGTAGTAGATAACGGAGATGGAACAGTTACTATTACAGATGGTAATGGAGGAACAGCTACAGTTAAGAACGGAAAAGATGGTAAAGACGGAATTTCAGTAACTACAGTTGTAGAGAAAGACGGTACTATTACAGTTAAAGAAGGAGAAAAAGTAATTGGAACTATCGTAAACGGAAAAGACGGTAAGTCAGTTACAGTAGTAGATAACCAAGATGGTACAGTTACTATTACAGATGGTAAAGGAGGAACAGCTACAGTTAAGAACGGAAAAGATGGTAAAGACGGAATTTCAGTAACTACAGTTGTAGAGAAAGACGGTATTATTACAGTTAAAGAAGGAGAAAAAGTAATTGGAACTATCGTAAACGGAAAAGACGGAAAAGATGGTAAAGACGGAAATTCAGTTACAACAGAAATCGGAAAAGACGGTGAAATCATCGTTAAAGAAGGAGAGACAGTAGTTGGAACTATCGTAAACGGAAAAGACGGAAAAGATGGTAAAGACGGAAATTCAGTTACAACAGAAATCGGAAAAGACGGTGAAATCATCGTTAAAGAAGGAGAGACAGTAGTTGGAACTATCGTAAACGGAAAAGACGGAAAAGACGGAAATTCAGTTACAACAGAAATTGGAAAAGACGGTGAAATCATCGTTAAAGAAGGAGAGACAGTAGTTGGAACTATCGTAAACGGAAAAGACGGAAAAGATGGTAAAGACGGAAATTCAGTTACAACAGAAATCGGAAAAGACGGTGAAATCATCGTTAAAGAAGGAGAGACAGTAGTTGGAACTATCGTAAACGGAAAAGACGGAGTTGATGGTAAGTCAGTAGTTGTATCAGAAAAAGTAAATGGAGTTGTAACTATTACAGATGGTGATAACAAAACTGTTGAAATTAAAGACGGAGTTGACGGAGTTGACGGAAAAGACGGAGTTGATGGAAAAGATGGAGTTGATGGAAAAGATGGAGTTGACGGAACAAACGGAGTTGACGGAACAAACGGAGTTGATGGTAAGTCAGTAGTTGTATCAGAAAAAGTAAATGGAGTTGTAACTATTACAGATGGTGATAACAAAACTGTTGAAATTAAAGACGGAGTTGATGGAAAAGACGGAGTTGATGGAAAAGATGGAGCTGATGGAAAAGATGGAGTTGACGGAACAAACGGAGTTGATGGTAAGTCAGTAGTTGTATCAGAAAAAGTAAATGGAGTTGTAACTATTACAGATGGTGATAACAAAACTGTTGAAATTAAAGACGGAGTTGATGGAAAAGACGGAGTTGACGGAAAAGATGGAGCTGATGGAGTTGACGGAACAAACGGAGTTGATGGTAAGTCAGTAGTTGTATCAGAAAAAGTAAATGGAGTTGTAACTATTACAGATGGTGATAACAAAACTGTTGAAATTAAAGACGGAAAAGATGGAAAAGACGGTATCGGTGGGAAAACGATACCTGGAGATAATACTGTTACAATTACAGGAGAAGGTACAGAAGAAGATCCTTACAAAGTAAGCGCTAATTTTCCAGTTGTTAAGCCTGCAGATGGTAAGGAAAATAACAGTAATGTTATAGTGACTGAAGGAGTTGAAAACGGTGAAAAAGTATACACTGTAGATGTGAAAGCAGCTATGCCTAAAGTATTCTATATGCCACCAGTAATGTTTGATACTTCAAAAGCAGAAACAGGTAAAACAAGAAACTTGTACGCAGAGTATAAAGCAATGTTTACAGGGGATTTAAGTGAAAATGTAGTTGATACACCTAGACCACAAAAGCCTATGGTTAAGTCTGATGGAGCAGCTACAATTCCAGTATTTGCAGCAAACGAATTAGATTTCTTTGTTCCTTATTATGATCCAACTGTTTTTGATAATGTTTCGGTTAGTAAGGAAGGTGTTTTAACTTATGATATTATCAAGAAAGCAAAATACGGTGCATTTATGACTGTAGTATTTGTTGTGAAAGATCAAAAGGATATTAAATAAGAAAAGTTAATCGTGTTAGTCTTCGGGCTAACACGGTTTCTTTAAAAATAAGAGTTTGAAATTATACTACGTGCCGTAGATTAAGTTATAAAGTTGTATTCTAAATAAGGGATTATAACAATTAATAGCATAATAACAAGGTGTTTTAAGTAAATATGGTACAATAGTTGCTATATGACTTATGCCTAAGGCTGTGATTCGAGAAGTTTAAATTCTTAAACCTTTGATAATAAGAATGTTTTACTGTATTCTGTCTTCAGAAAGTCAAGTTAGAATGAGGATGTGGTAAAAGATAGAGTTAGTACAAAGGGAGAATTGTTAAAAGGTGTTTTAAACAAGAAGACACAAAAGGTATTCGTAGAAAAATAATATACAGATTGTAAGTTTTGGGGGTAATTCTTACTTATAATCTAAAAAAAAACTGAAGTTATGCAATCAAGAAAGTTATTTAAATCAGTTGCTCTAATCGGACTTATTGTTCCTTGTGCTGCATTTGCACAGAAAGCAGAAAAAGCAAAAGAAGATAAAGTAATGATTAATAAAGGTAAGATGTCTATCGTTAATGGTGGTGTGATGTCTACGCTTTATGATTTTGAAAATACAGCAGAAGGAATCGTTAATAACGATGGAACTGTTTATTATTATAGCAATTTTCACAACGAGAATATTTATTCTCACAGCAAAGATGCTAAAGGATCTAAAGCTATTTTTACTCCAGCAGATCCTGCAAAAGGAGCGCAAAAAATATCAACTAAAGCGACATCAAAAAAGAAACCAGGTATTGCTGAGTTTTACAATGTGGAGTTAAATAATCCTACAGCAGTAATGGCGTTTGACCTTAAAGGTGAGATGGACGTTAATGGTACGGTTGATTTTAAAGATGGTATTATTAAAGTTGATCCAAAAGAAGGAGCGCTTACCTTTTTAAAAGGTGCAAAAGCTAATAACCCTACGGATAAAAGTCACGCTGAAGGATTTGTTGGAAAAGTAGGAAACGAAGAGTTTCAATTCCCTAAAGGAGATGAAGGTTTATACAGATATGCTCGTATCAGTGCACCAGGTGCAGCAGAAGATGCTTATGAAGGTAAGTTCTCTACGAATGACGCAGAGGCTTTCTTTAGAGCTCGTAAAAACAAAGCTGGAGTTATTGACTTAGTTGACATGAAAGAATACTGGACTGTTGAAAAAGGAAATGACAATAGTAAAAATGATGTAATGCTTACCTTAAGTTGGGATGAGCGTACTACACCAGCTGAATTGTTGATTAATCCTGAAAAAGAATTACACATTATTCGTTGGGATGCAAAACAACAAATGTGGGTAGATGAAGGTGGAGCTGTTGACCTTGAGAGAAAAGAAATTACTACTGTTTCTACAGTTAGAGGTTATGGTTTCTTTACTTTAGGAACAGTGAAAACAGATTTATTATTAGATGGAGATGTAGTTATTTACAACTTAGTTACTCCTGATGGAGATGGAATGAATGATTACTTCATTATCGATAATATTAATAGATTCCCTAATAATACGGTAGAGATTTACAACCGTTGGGGAGTTAAGGTTTATGACGCTAAGAACTATGATAGTGCTGGCGATGGTTCAGTAAACGTTTTTAACGGATATTCAGAAGGCCGTGTTACAGTTAATAAAAACGAGAAACTACCAACAGGTACTTACTTCTACATTGTAAACTATGAGTATAAAGATGCTCAAGGTTCAAGAATGATTAAGAAATCAGGTTACCTACACTTAGACACAAATTAATAGAAAGAATTTATGAGTATTCAACATAAAATAAAAAAGATTGGAATCAGCCTACTTGCGTTAGGCTGTTTCTCTCAAATGCAAGCGCAACAAGATCCTCAGTTTACACAGTATATGTATAATACAAATAATGTAAACCCTGCCTATGCTGGATCAAGAGGAACTCTTACTGTTTTTGGGATGTATAGAACGCAATGGGTAGGTCTTGATGGAGCACCTAAAACAGCAAATGTTTCTGTTAATACACCTTTAGGTGAAAGTGGTTTAGGTTTAGGGGTAAACTTTACCAATGATCAATTAGGTGCAATGGCAGAAAATAATATTTCGGTTGATTTATCGTATGCAATTGACCTTAATAGAGATTATAAATTAGCTTTTGGATTAAAAGGGACAGCTAATTTATTAGATGTAGATTATACTAAACTTAATATTCATAATCCAAATGATCCTGTTTCTCAGGAGAATATTAATAATAAATTTTCGCCAAACCTTGGAGCTGGTGTATATTTGTACTCAGATAAAGCATATTTAGGTTTTTCAGTTCCTAACTTTTTGACAACAGATCGTTATGATGATAATGATGTTGAAACAATGCGTCAAAGAGCTAACTTTTATTTAATGGGGGGATATGTATTTGAGTTAAATCCAAGTCTTAAGTTGAAGCCAGCCTTCTTAGCAAAAGCAATAGAAGGAGCACCATTACAAGTTGACTTAACAGCCAATTTATTAATTGTAGATAAGTTTACTGTAGGAGCTGCATACCGTTGGGATGCATCTGTTAGTGCATTAGCTGGATTCCAAATAAATGAAAATTTGTTTGTAGGTTATGCTTATGACGCAGAAACTACTAAATTAGCAAGATATAATTCTGGGTCACACGAGATCTTCTTGCGTTTTGAGTTGTTTAAACGTGGCGGTAGAATTAATACACCAAGATTCTTCTAATAGATTTATAGTATGAGAAAAGAGATTATTAAAATAGGATTGTTTACAATGTTGCTTTTGGGAGCTGGAATTCAAGGTTTCGCTCAGAAAGTAGCTGAGAAAAAAGCTGAGAAAGCATCCGAAAAATTAGCTTATGTAGATGCTATTAAGATTTATGAGCGCATTGCTGATAAAGGTTATACAAATGCATCAATGTTACAAAAGTTAGCTGATGCTTACTATTTCAACGGAAAGTTGATCGAAGCTAATAAATGGTATAGTGCTTTGTTTAATAGTGAATATGACGATAAAGATTTAAACGCAATCTCTTCGGAGTATTATTACCGTTTTGCACAAACTTTGAAAGCAGTAGAAGACTACGATTATTCAAAGCAAATGATGGAGAAGTTTGCAGAAATGGAAAGTTCGGATTCTCGTGCTAAATTATTTGAAGAACAAAAGGATCGTTACCTAAAAGATATTGAAGCGAATTCTAATCGTTACCAACTGACGAATATTGGTGTAAATACTCCTTATTCTGATTATGGAGCTGCTTTATTAGGAAATCAGTTAATCTTTACTTCGGCAAGAGAAACTGAGGATAAATCAGGTAGAAGAATTCACGAATGGACAAACGAGAGCTTTACAAGTTTGTTTTCGTCAACAATTAATGCTGATGGAACTTTTGAAGCACCGGAAAAGTTTGCTCCAGAATTAGATAGTAAAGTAAACGAAGCTACGGCTGTGTTTACTGCTGATGGAAAAACAATGTACTTTACACGTAATAATACAAGTGTAAAAGGGAAAAAGAAAAGAAATAAGGATAGAGATACTTTATTAAAAATCTATAAAGCAACTTTATCTGATGAGGGTAAATGGGAGAATGTAGAAGAGTTACCTTTTAACTCGGATAACTTTAATACAGCTCACCCTGCATTAACTCCTGATGAAAGCTGGTTATACTTTTCTTCTGATAGAGAAGGAACTTTAGGGCAGTCTGATATTTTTAGAGTTGCTATTTATCCAACAGGAGGTTACGGAAACGTTGAGAATGTTGGAGATAAAGTGAATACTGCAGGTAGAGAAACATTTCCTTTTATCTCTAAAGATAATTTCTTGTTTTTCTCTTCTGATGGTCACCCAGGTTTAGGAGGATTAGATGTATTTGTAGCTAAAATTAATGTTGATGGAAGCTTTGGTACGGTTACTAATATGGGAGCACCAATTAATAGTAGTACAGATGATTTTGCTTTTTATATTGACAACAAAACTAAAAAAGGATTTGTTAGTTCAAATAGAGCAGACGGTGTAGGAGGAGATGATATTTATTTCTTTATGGAAAGAGTTTGTCGTCAAATCTTAGAAGGTATTGTATTTGATAAGGATACTAAAGAGGTTTTAGCAAATGCAACAGTTACTGTGTTTGATAATACATATAAGAAAATAGGAGAAATCTTGACTGATGAGCAAGGTTATTACAAAGTTGAAGAGGCAGAATGTGGTGTTAAGTATCGTTTGAAAGCCGAAGCTCCTGAGTATAATACTGAAGAAGTAATTGTTCAGTTAGACTTTAATCCAGGTGGTGTATTCAAGCAAGATATCGCTTTAGAGAAAACAGAGAAGCCTATTGTAGTTGAAGATGACTTGTTTAAGAAATTAAAATTACAACCAATCTATTTTGATTTTGATAAGTCTAACATTCGTCCTGATGCAGCGATTGAGTTAATGAAAGTGGTAGAGGTATTAAAAGAATACCCAACTATGAAAATAGATGTTCGTTCTCATACTGATAGTAGAGGTAATGATAATTATAACCTTAGTTTATCAGATAGAAGAGCGAAATCTACAATTCAATGGATGGTTAAACAAGGTATTGATGCAAGTAGAATTACAGGAAAAGGTTACGGTGAAACAAGATTGTTAAACAAATGTAGTAACGGAGTACCATGTACTGTTGAAGAGCACCAATTAAACCGTCGTAGTGAGTTTATCGTATTGGAACTTTAATCTGTTTCGTTAGAAACAATTATAGATATTTGTTCAGAGCAACAAAACAATTTTTTTTTCGACCCATCTACTGTGAGATGTAAAAATGCAGTACTTAGCCAAAAGTAAGGGCTGCCTAGGAATAGGCAGCCCTTTTTTTATGTTTAATATTTTTTTTAGTTATCTATTAATAGTTAGTTGTTGAAATTTTGTATTTGATTCTGAGGGATTTATAAACTTATCTGGTCTGATAATATAGAAAACCTAAGGTATTTTCATTTTTTTTTATTAGTGTAATCTTGTTAAAAATGATATTAATTCTAAAAATAGTTAGAATAATTATTTTGTGTGTGTGCTTTTAACTTGTTGGTTTGTGATTAATATAATTCTTAACATAAATTAGTTGTTTTTTTATTATTTTGCTAATTTTGTATTATTAAGTGTGAAAAAGAAAATTGAAAAATACTAAAACTATGAAAAGAAAAATTACATATGGAAAAGGGATATTCCCGTTAGTGCTTTTAGCAACTACTGGAGTTTCTTTTGGACAAGAAACATCTGCGTTTTATAATGAAGGAAAATTTCTTGTAAGTGGTGAAACAGTGCTTTCTACTGTTGGTGAATTTGAGAATAGCGCGTCGGGTAATTTTACAAATGACGGGAAGGCTTATTTCTTAGATGATTTTAAGAATGAAGGGATCTATAATTTTAGTTCATCTTCAAAAGAAGGGCATACATTTTTTGAGCAAAATGATGATAATAAAGAAAAAACTGTGCTAAGTGGTACTAAGGGAACAAGTTTTTTTAATATCACATTCGATACGAAAGAATTGTCTTTACAGAATGAAATAGATATTAATGGGAAAACTTATTTTAAAAGAGGAAATGTTCTTGTAAACGAGAAAGAGCAAGGTGCAATTACTTTTCTTGAAGGAGCTTCTGTAGAAGAAGTAGGAGATGATAGTCACGTTGTAGGTGCTGTTGAAAGGGATGGACGTGATGAGTTGACTATGCCAGTTGGTAATGGAGAATATTATCGTCCAATTACTTTAGGAGCTTCTATAGGTAAGGATGACTTATTTAAAACAGTATATAGATATGAAAATCCATTACTAAAAAGACCTCATACCGCTAAGAATGCGATTTTAGAGGTTGATGATACTGAATACTGGGAAGTTGAAAATAAAGCTAAAACAGGCTTTGTAATCGTAGCGTTATCTTGGAATGAGAATACTACTTCTAAAAATATTTTAGATAATGTAAATAATGGCTTGCATATTCTTAGATGGGATGAAGAAGCTAAAGTTTGGGTAGCAGAATCAGGAGAAGTTGATTCAGTTAAGAAAACTATTACTACACCGTCAGCTATTGATGCTAAAGGGATTTTTACTTTAGGTATTGTTGATAGCAACTTTACAGATGAAATTAAAATTTATAATGCTGTTTCACCTAATGGAGATGGTCAAAACGACTATTTCATTATAGAAAACATTAATCATTATCCAAATAATAGTGTTCAGATTGTGAATCGTTGGGGATCTAAAGTTTTTGATACAAATAATTATGACCCTAATGGAGATGGTTCTGAGAATGTGTTTATAGGTGAGTCAGGAGGTAGAGGAGTTATTGGAAGTGGAAAATTACCGTCAGGTACTTACTATTATATTTTAAAGTATGAGAAGAAAAATGGTAATGGTACAGAATGGGTTACAAAATCTGGATACTTACATTTAGAAAATAATTAGAAAATAAATTGCAATGAAAAGAAGTAAATATATAAAATTAAGTGTTCTATTATCAGCAATGTTATTTGTTGGTTTAGATGTACAAGCACAACAAGATCCACAGTATACACATTATATGTATAATACGACTAATATAAACCCTGGTTATACTGGTTCTCGTGGTATGATGAGTATTTTTGGAATGTATAGAGCGCAATGGGTTGGTTTAGATGGAGCGCCAAAAACGGCTAACTTATCTATTGATACACCAATTGGAGATAAAGGGATGGCTGCTGGGATAAACTATACAAATGATAGGATTGGTGCAATGGATGAGAATAATATTTCGATTAATGGATCTTATACTATTGATTTAAATAATGAGTTTAAACTTGCATTTGGTTTAAAAGCTACAGCTAATCTTTTAAATGTTGATTATACTAAGCTTGATATTAGAGATGGTGAGGATATTACTTTTCAAGAGAATATCAGTAATAAGTTTAATCCAAACTTTGGAGCAGGACTGTATATGTATTCTGATAAAGCATATGTAGGATTCTCTGTACCGTCATTTTTAACATCTGATAGATTTGAAAATGAAGGAACTAAAATGATGAGAGAAAAAATGCATTTCTATTTAATGGGAGGATATGTATTTGATTTAAACCCAAGTTTAAAATTAAAACCTGCATTTTTAGCTAAAGCAGTGTCTGGGGCTCCTTTACAAGTGGATTTAACAGCTAACTTTTTAATTGTTGACAAGTTTACGGTTGGAGCTGCTTATAGATGGGATTCGTCAATTAGTGGTTTGGCTGGTTTCCAAATTAATGATGGACTATTTATTGGGTATAGTTATGACGCAGATACATCAAAGTTAGCACGTTATAATTCAGGATCTCACGAGATATTTATGAGGTTTGAATTATTTAGCCGATTTAATAAAGTAAGTACATCACGTTTCTTTTAAAAAATGAAAATATGATTAAGAAAAATACAAAAATTATTTTATGTAGTTTATTTTGCTTAGGCTTTTCTTTGAGTGGCTTTTCACAAAAAGTTTTAGAGAAAAAAGCAGAAGTAGAGTTTGAGAAATTTGCGTATATAGATGCAATTAAACTTTATGAGAAAGTGGCGAAAGAAGGGCATAGAAATGCTGATATTCTTAAGAAGTTAGGTGATGCTTACTATTTTACAGGGAAGTTTATTGAGGCAAATAAATGGTATTTTGAATTGTTTGAAGGGACTTACATTGATAAGGGGAAGGGGACAGTAGGTTCAGAATACTATTATCGTTATGCAGAAACATTAAAGTCTATTGGTGATTATGAGAAGTCAAATCGCGTAATGGTGCGTTTTTCAGAATTAGAAAGTGAAGATTCACGAGCTAAGTTGTTCTTGTCAAATAAAGATTATTTAAAGAAAATTGAAAATAAGGAAGAAACATTTGAGTTAACTAACCTTATTGTAAATTCTCCTTATTCAGACTATGGAGCTACAGTTTACGGAGATCAGTTTGTTTATACTTCTGCTCGCTTGACACCAACTCAACCTAAAAATTTGATTCATAAGTGGACAAATGAGAGTTATACAAGTTTATTTTCAAGTACAATTAGTTTAAATGGTTCTTTAGAAAATCCAGTTTTGTTTTCTTCTGAATTAGATTCTGAAGTAAATGATGCTACCGCTGTTTTTACACGCAATAAACAAACAGTTTATTTTACAAGAAATAACTCTTCATCAAGTGGAAAGAAGAGAAAAAATAAAGACAATAGTACTTTAACTAAGATTTATAGAGCTTCACTTTTAGGTAATGGTAAGTGGGGAAAAGTAGAGGAGTTACCATTTAATTCTGATAATTTTAGTACAGCTAACCCTGCTTTGTCACCAGATGAAAAGTGGTTATATTTTGCTTCGGATAGAAAAGGTGGTTTAGGACAATCAGATATTTATAGAGTTGGTATTTTTGGTAATGGAGAGTTTAGTACGCCAGAAAACTTAGGAAGTAAAATTAATACTTCAGGGCGTGAAAACTTTCCCTTTGTTTCTGCTGATAACTATTTGTTCTTTTCATCTGATGGATTGCCAGGTTTAGGAGGATTGGATGTTTTTGTTGTAAAGATTAATGATAATGGTACTCTTGGAGACCCTGTAAATATGGGAACGCCTATTAATAGTAGTTATGATGATTTTAGCTTTTTTATTAATGGAGTAGGAACAGATGGATACGTTAGTTCAAATCGTCCTGGTGGAAAAGGTGGAGATGATATTTATTCTTTTAAAGAAAAACCTTGCTTACAAGAGTTAACTGGAAAAGTTTTTAATAAAGAAACGAAAGAACCAATTATAAGTGCTATGGTTATAATATCAGATGCTCTTTATAAGTCTGCAGATACATTATACACTAATAATGAAGGTATTTATAAGTCAAAGGTTTTATCTTGTAATGAGAAATATAGAGTTTTAGCTCAAAAGAATGGTTTTAATACAATCGAGACAGTTTTTGAGATATCTGGGGTTTCAGGTTTAAAGGTATTAGATATAGAATTAGAACAAGTTATTGAACCAATTAAGGTTAATGACGATTTATTTGAGAAATTAAAACTTAAACCGATTTATTTTGATTACGATAGGGCTGAGATTAGACAAGATGCAGAAGTAGAATTGTTTAAAATTGTAGAGGTAATGAGGTTGAATCCTGACTTAACAATTGATGTGCGTTCTCATACAGACAGTAGAGGTAATCCTACTTATAATTTAGCTTTGTCTGATCGACGTGCTAAATCTACACGAGATTGGATTGTTTCGCATGGAATTCAAGGTAATCGAGTAACTTATCGTGGTTTTGGTGATACACAATTGCTAAATGGTTGTAGACGCGGAGTTAAGTGTAGTGAAGATGAGCATGCTGTTAATAGACGAAGTGAATTTATTGTAACAGATTTATAATTAAAATAGCCTCTTATTGTATTATACAATAAGAGGTTTTTTTTATAAAATAGTTAGTACTATTATGTAAGTATAAAATTCTATTATTAAGTGTGTTTTATTCTTATAAAATGATTAATTTGCAACTTGGAATAAAGTCAATTAAGTAGAAAAAGATTTAAAATGATAATACAACCTAGAACTAGAGGATTTATTTGCTTAACTTCTCACCCTGAGGGATGTGCTGAAAATGTTAAAAAGCAAATTGAGTATGTAAAGTCTAAAGGACAAATTAACAATGGACCTAAGAAAGTACTGGTTATTGGTGCTTCTACAGGTTTTGGATTAGCTTCAAGAATATCAGCTGCTTTTGGATCTAATGCTGCTACTATTGGTGTTTTCTTTGAAAAACCTGGTACTGCTGGTAGACCTGGTACTGCAGGTTGGTATAATACAGCTGCTTTTGAAACAGAAGCAACTAAAGCTGGTTTATATGCAAAAAGTATCAATGGAGATGCTTTTTCTGATGAAATTAAAAAGCAAACTATAGAGTTGATTAAGCAAGACTTAGGTCAGATTGATTTAATAGTATATAGTTTAGCTTCACCTCGTCGTACGCACCCTAAAACAGGTGTTGCTTATGCATCGGTTTTGAAACCAATTGGAGAGCCTTTTACTAATAAAACAGTAGATTTCCATACTGGCGTTGTTACTAATATTTCTATTGATCCTGTTAAAGAACAATCGGATATTGATAATACTATCGCTGTAATGGGGGGTGAAGACTGGAAGTTCTGGATAGAAGATTTAAAAGCTGCAGGGGTTTTGGCTGATGGTGTTAAAACAGTTGCTTATTCTTATATTGGACCTGAATTGACATATCCGATCTACCGCAATGGTACAATTGGTATGGCTAAAAATGATTTAGAAGCTACTGTGTCTACAATTAATGAGCTATTAAAGGATAAGAATGGTGTTTCTTATGTTTCTGTAAATAAAGCATTAGTAACTCAGTCAAGTTCTGCAATTCCTGTTGTACCTCTTTATATATCATTATTATATAAAGTAATGAAAGAGAAAGGTATTCACGAAGGATGTATCGAACAAATGCAACGTTTATTTGCTGAGCGTTTATATGCTACTGATGCACAATTAGATTCAGAAGGACGTATTCGTGTTGATGATTTAGAAATGAGAGAAGATGTTCAAGCTGAAGTTGCTAAGCTATGGGCTGAAGTAACTACTGAGAATATTGAAGCTATTTCTGATTTAGCTGGATATAGAAGGGACTTCTTTAACTTATTTGGATTTGAATTTGATGGTATTAACTACGATCAAGAGAGTGATGAGTTAACACAAGTTGAAAGTATAAAATAATATATAATTATTTTTATAAAGAAAGGGGATCGTAATTTACGATCCCCTTTTTGTTATAAGCTGAATGGATAAATGTAGTTTACCTATTCATATATTTTATAATTATTCTCGAATACAACGGATAGAAGCTCCTAAAGCTCTTTGTGCAGTTTGGTTATCTGATATCCATCCTTTTTCAATTAAGAAACTTGAAGCGTTAGTATTATTAGATTTTGGTTTTGTACTTGATGTCCAATAATGTGCTGTTTTTCCTTCTCTTCCTGGTCCAACAGGTGCTCCTGATGTAAACATTAAGTAGCTTGGATCAGTTGAGAAAGTTATTTTCTGTCCATTTTCAGCGTTAAATTCCCAACTTTCATTTACAAATTTTCCATTGTCTGAGTCAAAACTTTCAAAAGCTTCTGTAGGAGGTACTCTATAACCAATTGGACAAGGATCGTAAATAGATTTTTTACCTAAGTTATTTTCTAAATTACCCCATAATTCGTTATTTCTATTTTCTATACCTGATGTTTTTCCATTCCAATCAAAGTCACTTCCGTGTGAAGCTTTAAAGTATCCTGTAGGGAATTTTACTGCTTCATCAATAGCAGAGTCTTTACCATTTGCAGTAAATGTACTTGCTTGCCATCCATATTTAGTGTGGTAAACAATTCCTTCGTGTTCAGAACCATCTAATTTAAAACCGTCTTTTAAGAATGGATCTTTTCTTCCCCATTGGTATTTTAATCCATTACCTTTTTTATCTGGATCTACTGATAATGCTCCTAAATTTATAGCCATAAATTGAAACTTATCTCCAGCTTTACTTTTTACAGTAATGTTTTTATTTACGTCATAAGGAGTGCTCCAAATATGCCAGCTCCAAAGAATTGTTCCCATAGGGAATTCATCTGTAGGCTCCCCATCAGTTACTGCAATTAACGCATTACCACCAATTTTTTCTGATGTAATGAAAGTAACAATCCCATTTTCATCAAGAGATACATTTGCAATTACTCCTTTTTCTGTTTTTGAAGATTCCCAAACAACAAATGCTTTTTTAGGAGTCAATTTCTTAGGAGTTATTTTAGATGTAGATTTTCCATTCCCCTGAACTTTAGCATCAAATTTATAAGCTTTATTTGCTTCGCTTACAATATAACTATTAGCATAACCATTTTTATTTAAATCTTCTGCAGGAAAGAAGATAATAAGAGGAATATTGTAAATATGATTAGGTAAATAAGCTTCAGGTGCAATATCAAAATCTAAAGTTTTACCATCAACTTGTACTAATATTTTTAAAGGTTGTTTTTCTAATAATGGATTAATTGTAATACGTGCTTTAATAGAGTTAGTATTTAAAGCATCATTTTTACTTTTTTATGTAATTGATTTAGCTGTATTCGAACCTGTTTGAGGAATTACTTTATCAGCAGTTAAGTCAACAGTAAAGTCTCCTGCTAAATTTTGGTTTTGTGAAGTAATAGTAATTTCTGATATTTTTTGATCAGGTGATTCTAATGTAAAGTCAAACTCTAATATTGAGAATAAGTTTTTTAACCCAAAATTAATAGATGAATTGTTATTGTTTACGCTAATTTTTTGTGTAGCATAAAAGAAAGAATAGTTTGCAATGTTATCGTTTGTAGCAGTTTCAGCTTGATATTGTTCACTTGGTAAATTAACTATCACTTTTTTCGGATCATTTCCGTGTGATTCATGGTGTGGATAAAGAGCACTAAAAGTGTGGACACCTTTTTCGAAGTTTGAAATTGGTTCAAACGTTGCTTGATTTGTTTCTGCTCCACTGATAAGTTTTGAAGTAAAGTGATTTAATTCATTTTTACCACTTTCAGTAGACATTGAATGATAAATTCCTAATTTAGAATTGGTATTCTATTTAAATTCTCTTGGTAGTTGTGCTTCAATTCTACCATCAAAATTAATAGGGTCAACAGGATTATTGTCACTGCTGCTACAAGCCGAAATTGTTGCTGCAATTGAAGCAGAAGTAATTAGCCCGTAAAAAAATCTTTTTTTCATAAAGCTTTAAATAAGTTTGTTAGTTTACCTCTCATCTATATTGGTGATTTGAATTAATTACTAAATCATTTGGGAGGTTTTATAGTCGGCGAATATATTAATATTGTTGTAAAATTTATGATATAAAATGTTAATTTAAAAATTACGTTTTTGTATTTTTTATGAATAATATTTTTATATCAATTAATTATTGATTTAAGTTAATTAATTACTATTAAAAAATAAATTAAAAATAATTTCTACTATTTAGTTTAAAGTATATATTTGTGTGACTATTAAAAACTATTAACTAAATTAAATTATGGGAAAAAAGAATTTGTTACTCTTAGGAGTTGTGTGTTTTGTTTCATTTTTCACGAGTTGTTCAAGTGATGATGGAAATGTTGAAAGTATTGAAGGCTTTAAAGTAGATCAAGATTTACTGAATTATGAAGCAAATGGAGGGAAAAAAGAAGTGAAAGTAACTTCTAAATTGGAGTGGAAAGCTGAATTAGATGAAGCTACTGCTTCTTGGCTTTCTATTGAGAGATTAGTAGATAAAATTGTAGTTGAAGCAAAAGTTAATGAAACTACAGAAGAACGAGTAGGAGTGGTTAATTTACTATCTAATGAGACTGGGAAGTCTCTTCTGAAAATTAATGTAAAACAACTTGCTGCAGATAAGAATGTTGGTAATAAAGCTTATCAATTGGCTATGCCTACAAAAGATATGTTTAAAGGGTCAAATATTTATAAAGTACTTGATGATTCAGGTAATGAAGTAGCAAGATTATACTTAGAGTATTTAAAATCTACAGAAATAGCAGAACAAAGAATTACTTTACATACTTTAAAAGATGGTAAGATTAACAATACTGAAGGAGTTGTATTACCTGATGGAGGAGCTATTAAATGGGATTTAAAACTTAATAAATTTACTTATTCAAAGGGTGCAAATGCTGATGCTAAAACTGTTTTTATACAAAATGATGGAAGTGTTACTTTTTCTAAAGGTGAGGGATTAACGGTTGTTGATGCTAAGTTAGAAGCTTACGTACTTGAAGATAAAAGAAATGAAGAAGTTAGTAAATATGCGTTAGTGAAAATTGGTGGTCAAATTTGGTTGGCTGAAAATTTAAAAACTAAGTATTACTTAGATGGTTCTCCGATTAATGGCTATATAAACAAGAAAGATTGGCACGAAACTACAGAAGGAGCTTATGCTTTTTACGATAATGATATCGCTAATAAGGATGTAATGGGAGGATTATATAACTGGATGGCTGCAACAAGTCCGAAAGGATTAGCTCCAAAAGGATTTAGAGTTACTGGTCATAAAGATTGGGCAACAATAGCTTATTATTTAGATCCTGCAAATTTTGATATTGATGATACTTATGGTGGTGCAAGAGAGTCGGAAACTATTGCTCCAATAATGAAATCTACTTCAGGATGGCAGTTTAACAGTAGTGTAAACAAACCGGGAGATGGAAACAATTTATCAGGTTTAAATATTTTTGCTTATGGTTCTACAACTGAAAGTAGTTTTATGGAATTTTCTGGTAAAGGGAGACAAGCATATTTTTGGACTACTGATGAATATGAAGAGAAAACAGCAATGTTTAGGAGATTTTATTATGATGAAGTATTCGTAAATCAATGGTTTGAGAATATGAACTATGGATATTCAATAAGATGTCTTATTGAGTTAGATAAATTCTAAGCACTAAGTAATAAACAAAAATGCCATCACAACGTTATATTGTGATGGCATTTTTATTTATAAAACCTTTTTTTCTTTAGAAATTCTCCTCTTTAATAAGGGCTAATATTGTATTGATTTCTTGTTCAATAGTTGTAATGTATAAACTTACTTCTTCTTGCTTATCAAATGAAATACTATGGTTTTCTAAATCTTCCAATAGAGGTACTACATTGTTAATTTCCAGTTGTCTGAACATAGGTAACATCTTGTGTGCTATGTTTCCTAATGTGTCTAAGTCAAAGTCCTCTGCAGCATAATGCATATCTAAGATGTTCTCTTTTGTACTATCTAAAAAGATCACAAGTATTTTGCGCAATGCTTCTTTTTCTGGGCCAATAAACTGAATTAAGGTATCTGTGTTATAAGCTTTGTTTTGATCTGTTTTACTTTCGTTTACAGCAGTTGGTTTAATTGACTCTATGCTATTATCAGGGTATAGTACGTTGCTGATTAACATCAATAATTCCTCTAATTGTAGAGGTTTTGGATGTGCTGCAGTAAAACCGCTATTGATAAATTCTTCTTCTGTAATATCTCTTTTACCAGATAATGCAATGATTGGAATATTAGTAAGCTGCTCTTCTTGTTTGATGGCTTGTAATAATTCAAAACCATCTAATTTAGGCATTTGTATGTCGGTTAATAAGATGTCTATCTTTTTATCTGAAATAACCTGAACTACCTCTGTAGAGTCGTCAATTAATATTACCTTTTTGAATAGGGGAGTTAATATTTCCTCCATTAATTGTAATTGTATTTTATCGTCATCTACAACAGCAATAGTGTTGTTTTGTAAAATGTCAAAGCGTTTCTGAGTGTTTTCAGTATGTGCGATTTCTTGTTCCTCTTCCATAGTAATTGCAGGAAGGTTAATTGAGAATGTAGAACCTTCTCCTAATTTACTTTCCACAGCAATTGTTCCGTCTAATAATTCAATTAAACGTTTGGAGATATTTAATCCTAATCCAGTTCCTCCAAATTTTTTCTCAATACCATCGTGGGCTTGTTTAAACTCTTTGAAGATATTGTCAACTTCACTATTATCAATACCAATCCCAGTGTCGTTTACTAAGATTTGTATAGCGTCATTTTCAATAAATGCTTTAACAGATACTCCACCGTTTTGTGTAAACTTAATCGCGTTTGTGATTAGGTTCGTAAGAATTTGTTTGATGCGGTAAGGGTCTGTATAAAACTTTTGGTCTAACGCCTCATCTACTTCCCACGTTAAACTAATCTTTTTGTTTTCTGCTGAAGGAATTAATACCTGGCAAGTGCTAAAAATAAGTTCCTTGATATTGATGTTTTCTTTTTGAATACTTATTTTATTGTTTTCAAGACGTGAGAAATCCGTTAAATCGTTCACCAGGTTAGTAATATACTGTGAAGAGGATTTTATATTAGCCACGTATTGCTTTTGCTTATTTTGCAAAGGTGTTTGGTCTAATAAGTCGGCAAATCCTATTAAGCTGCCCAGTGGAGTTTGTAAATCGTGAGTTACTGTAGCAAATAACATTGTTTTACTGCGCAAAAGTACCTCTTTCTCTTGGTTTAACTTTTCTAACGCAACCCTATACTCTTGGGTTTGGTTAAGATCTCTGATGATAATCCACCCTAATATGATAATAACAATAAGAGCAGAACCACCTAAATAAGCAATATTTGTAGAAGCAGTACTTATTCGTGATTTAGATTCGTTTATTTTTTGATATGAAAGGACTAAGATATTTTGTTCTACGTTTTGTAAAATCTCTCTTAGCTGATTGGTGATATTCTTGTTTTCTTGTAATAATTTTTGTTCTTGTTGTAACAGTTTTTTTTGTTGTTCATTGATTTTAGCCTGAGTAGAGGTTATAATTTTCTCCATAGCATTAATCAATGAATCAGATACACGAGGGTAGTTAATAGTCGTCTTAATGGTATCTGTGTTATCACCTTTAAAAAGACGTGCCCACGCGCTGCGTTTTTCTTTCTCCTTAGATTGGATTACTATAGGTTGAGCCTTGTTTTCGATCTCTTCTCTAATATTGTATATCTCAGAAAAAGCCTCTGTGTATTTCGTGTCTTCAGACAGTTCTTTACGGGCTTTAATAATACTTTTAAAGCTAACTTTTTTCTTAGCTAATAGTTCTTTTACGGAGTTTAGTTTTGATATAGTGATTGGATCTTGAACTTGTTTTTGCATCAAGTCAATTTGCTTTACAATGGTGTCAAGTTCCTTGTAATATAAGTTTATATCACTTTGATTACCTGTTAATATTGCACTACGGCTATAGGCTTCACTACTATAAAGGTTATTAATAGTACTACTAACTAAAAATATTTTATTGTTTTCTTCAACTACTTGCTCTTCTGGAATAGTAAACTTTTTTGCCTCTTTGTAGATGTATGCTCCAGAGAAGATTACAGCTATAAATAGGGTAAAGTATAAGAAAAGTATTTTGGTTTTTATAGATCTTGATGGCTTCATAGTATAATTGAAATATGGCGTAAAAATACAAAAGTCATTTGAATGAAAGTCATCTTTCAATATTAGTTGATTGACAAATTGTGGAATGGTAAGAAAACAAAAAAGGATGTACCGCACAGTACATCCTCTTTATATTTAAACGAATGGAAAAACTATTCTTTAGCGATACCTCTTGAGATAACGATTTTTTGAATCTCAGAAGTACCTTCGTAAATTTGAGTAATTTTAGCATCACGCATCATTCTTTCAACGTGATATTCTCTTACGTATCCATTTCCTCCGTGAATTTGAACAGCTTCGATTGTTGTATCCATTGCTGTTTTCGAAGAGAATAATTTAGCCATTGCTCCAGAGATAGAGATATCTTGTCCTGCATCTTTTTCAGCTGCTGCTTTCATACAAAGCATTCTTGCTGCAGAGATGTTAGTAGCCATATCAGCTAATTTGAAAGCTACTGCTTGGTGGTTGATAATTTCTGTACCAAATGCTTTACGTTCTTTAGCGTATTTTAAAGCTAATTCGTAAGCACCTTGTGCAATACCTAATGCTTGAGAAGCAATACCGATACGCCCTCCGTTAAGAACATTCATTGCGAAAGCGAATCCAAATCCGTCTTCTCCAATTCTGTTTTCTTTAGGAACTTTCACATCAGTAAACATTAATGAATGCGTATCAGAACCACGGATACCCATTTTTTGTTCTTTTGCTCCAATTTCAAATCCTTCCCATCCTTTTTCAACGATGAAAGCATTGATTCCTTTGTGTTTTTTCTCTGGGTGAGTTTGTGCTATTACTAAGTAGTAATCAGCTGTACTACCATTTGTAATCCAGTTTTTAGTACCGTTTAACAAGTAGTAATCTCCCATATCTACCGCAGTTGTTTTTTGCGATGTAGCGTCTGATCCAGCTTCAGGCTCTGATAAACAGAAAGCTCCGATTACTTGACCTGATGCAAGAGGAGTAAGGTATTTCACTTTTTGTTCTTCACTTGCATATTTTTCTAATCCTGCACAAACTAATGAGTTGTTTACAGACATAACTACTGCTGCAGAAGCGTCTACTTTAGCAATTTCTTCCATTGCTAATACGTATGATACGCTGTCTAATCCACTTCCTCCATATTTCGGGTCAACCATCATTCCTAAGAAACCAAGTTCTCCAAGTTTTTTTACTTGTTCTGCTGGGAAAATTTGATTCTCGTCTCTTTCGATAACACCAGGTAGTAATTCTGTTTGAGCAAAGTCACGAGCAGCTTGTTGAATCATCAACTGCTCTTCTGATAATTTAAAGTCCATTTTTCGTATCTTAATTTTTTAGTTGATTCTTAGTATTGTAGTTTCCAAATATATATGAATTAAATCAATTATTCAATGAACATTGTTTAATTTTATCCCTATGAAAAAGTTTCAGTATAATATTATCGGAGTAATGTCAGGAACCTCATTAGATGGGGTTGATTTGGTATATGTCGAATTTACTTGTGATAGTGGCAAATGGTCTTTTGAGGTTTTGAATGCAGAAACTGTACCTTATTCTGAAGCGTGGAAGACGAAGTTAGCCAATGCAATTAATTTGAATAGGGAGGAAATAGAACATTTTGATGAGCGATATACTGTGCATTTGGCAAGTGTTATTCGCGAATTCATTATTACACATAAAATAAAAGAAGTAGATGCTGTTTGTTCACACGGGCATACGGTATTTCACAAGCCTGATTTAGGCTATACATTGCAGATAGGTAATTTGCCTTTGTTGTCTGATTTGATAGAACAGAAGGTAGTTTGCGATTTTAGAGTTCAGGATGTACTTTTAGGAGGACAAGGCGCACCATTAGTGCCTATCGGCGATCGTTTGTTGTTTGCAGATTATGAGGCTTGTTTAAATTTAGGTGGATTTGCCAATGTGTCTTATGAGAATAATAGGGGGTATAGAATTGCTTTTGATCTTGTTCCTGTAAATACACTACTCAATGCGCAGATGAGTAAAGTAGGATTAGAATATGATGCGGAGGGACATCACGCATCAAGAGGAAAAGTGAATAGTGAGCTTTTAGCAGAGCTAAATGCATTAGATTACTATAAAGAAAAGGCACCTAAGTCTTTAGGAGTAGAGTTTGTCAAAACATTTGTTAATCCAATTTTATCCAAGTTCCCTTTGTCTGTGGAGGATTACTTAGCAACTATAGTAGAACATATCGCTATTCAAACTGCTAACGGATTATCGTTGAAACAAGGAAGTACGGTATTGGTAACAGGAGGTGGTGCACACAATAATTATCTACTGCATCGCATTAGAGAGAATAGTCCCCATTTAATCTTCAAAAAACCAGATAATTTGATAATAGACTTTAAAGAGGCTATTATATTCGGGTTTTTAGGAGTCTTGAAAATAAGAGATGAGGTGAATTGTTTAGCAAGTGTAACTGGTGCAAAATACGATCACAGTTCAGGAAAGATTTACAATTTTTTTGAAAAACACGATTAGCGAGTTATTGAATTGTTAAATTAATCTCTTGACAAAATAGCATAATAGCTATCATATGTTAAGAAAATTATATACTTTATGGTTGATGTGTAAAAAATAGGGTGTAGAATGAGAAAAATCTTTAAAAAACATTCTATATTTGGACTTTATTTCAGCGTCATATTGCGACTATTTATTGGGGTACTAAAGTGTTATTTTTTATCAGGTTAGATATTAAAATCGCTTTTTTATCGTTTATGATAGTATAGTAGTCTTATCACTTAAATAGATAAGCTATAATATGGGCGAATTTCAACATTGACATTAAAATTAAAAACACGAATTATTTATGTTTCATTTCTTACAAGTGGATACTACAGCAGTTGCTCAAAACTTAACTGAGGCAATTGAAAAAACAGAAGGTGCAGTAAACAAAGAGTTAGCATTAAGCGACATCATCTTTAGTGGTGGAATCATCGGACAATCTATTATGGTTGTTATTTTCATTATGTTGTTTATGGCTTTGTACTTATATTTAGAGAGATTTTTTGCTATCAAAAAAGCATCTAAAGTAGATGAAAGCTTTATGAGTCAAATCAAATTATTTTTATCTCAAGGTAAAATTGACCAAGCAAAAGTGCTTTGTGCTCATACAGATACTCCTGTTGCAAGATTAGTAGGAAAAGGGATTTCAAGAATTGGTAAGCCATTACAAGACATCAATATTGCTATTGAGAATGCAGGTAAATTAGAGGTTTACAAAATGGAGAAGAACATTAACTTATTAGCTACTTTATCTGGAGCAGGACCAATGACAGGTTTCTTAGGAACAGTAGTAGGTATGGTTATGGCGTTTCACGAAATGTCAACTGCAAGTTCAGCTCGTATAGATATGAGTGTATTAGCAGAGGGTATTTATACTGCGATGATGACTACAGTATTTGGTTTAATCGTTGGTATTATTGCTTATGTTGGGTACAATCACTTAGTAAGTAAAATCGATAAAATTGTTCACCAATTAGAAGCAAACGCAGTTGAGTTTTTAGATTTATTAAATGAGCCTGCCTAATGAATATCAGAGGAAGAAATAGAGTTTCGGCAGAGTTTAATATGTCGTCGATGACTGATATTGTGTTTTTGTTACTTATTTTCTTTATGGTAGCAATTACAACGATGACAACGACGAACGCTTTAGATTTGGTATTGCCAAATTCTGATGGTAAGTCAGATTCAGTTGAAACAGTAGCGATTAGTATAGATAATCAATCTAATTATTTTATAGATCAAGACCAATTTCCATCAGAAGGATTAGAAGAAGGGTTAAAACAGAAATTAGCTAATCAAGAAGAACCGAATGTGGTTTTGCACGTGGCTAAAGGTGTACCTGTTGAAGATGCTGTATTTGTGATGGATATTGCTTATCGAAATAATTATAAAATTGTATTGGCTGTAGAGCCAAAATAAGGTATGAAGATATTAGAAACAGATAGTGAAAAGAAAGCTTTTGCAGTTACATCTACTGTTTTTGTAATTCTTTTTTTGCTGTTTTTCTTTTACAAAATAATGACTCCTGTTCAAGAGACAGTTTTGACAGGGGGTGAAATAGCTATTAACTTTGGTAATACAGACAAAGGAAAAGGTGATGTTCAGCCAAAAGAAACTATTGAAATGCAACCCGAACCAGAGGTTGCTCCTAAAGTGGAAACACCAAAGGTAGAACCAGTAGTTACACAAAATAAGGTTGATGTGCCTGTGGTTAAAAAAGTAGAAGAAACACCTAAGCCAAAAGAGGTTGTAAAAGCTGAGGTACCAGTGAAAAAACCAGACCCTAAACCGAGTCAAAGTACAACTGACGCATTAGCCAGTTTGATTAATGGTCCAAAGAGTACGGGAGAGAAATCTCAAGGACAAGGGGATTCTTCTGTAAACGGAGACCAAGGTAAGTTGGATGGAGATATGTACTCTAATTCTACTTATGGAAATGGAAAAGGACAAGGTGCTGGAGGTGGTACAAGTTGGGGACTAAACGGAAGATCATTAGCTTCACGTGGATCAGTAGTACCCGATTGTAATGAAGTTGGTACAGTAGTGGTGGAAATTAGAGTAGATAAATCAGGAAAAGTGGTTTCTGCTCAACATACACGTGGTACAACTAACTCGGCTAAATGTTTAACTGACGCAGCAATTGCAACAGCTAAAACATTTAGATGGAAATCAGATGATAAAGCACCTAATATTCAAATAGGTTTTATAGTTATTAATTTTAAAGTAGGATCTTAGGTCCTATTTTTTTTGTAGATATGACATATCAAGAAACATTAGAATGGATGTATGCTCAGCTTCCAATGTATCAACAAAAGGGAGCGGTAGCTTACAAAGCAGATTTATCTAATACGATTAAATTAGTAAATCATTTAGGTAATCCACAAAAGGAAATTCAAACAATACATATAGCTGGTACTAATGGAAAGGGATCTACTTCTTCCATGGTTGCTTCAATTTTACAAGAAGCGGGTTATAAAGTAGGATTATATACTTCTCCGCACTTAAAAGATTTTAGAGAACGAATTAAAATTAATGGAGAGGAAATCTCAGAAGCTTTTGTTGTTGATTTTATAGCAAAAAACAAACCTTTTTTTGAGCAAGAATCGCTTAGTTTTTTTGAAATGACAGTTGGTATGTCTTTCGAGTATTTTAAAAACGAACAAGTAGATATTGCTGTAATAGAAGTAGGAATGGGAGGTAGATTAGATGCTACCAATATTATAGAACCCCTTGTTTCTGTAATTACGAATATTGGAAAAGATCACACGGCATTTTTAGGAAGTACTCTTTCTGCTATTGCGGGAGAAAAGGCGGGGATCATAAAACCAAATACCCCTGTTGTAATTGGCGAATATACAGAGGAAACAAAACCAGTGTTTGTGGCAAAGGCTGCTACATCTAATGCACCTATTTATTTTGCACAAGAAACGTATGCTAACAATGTGCTTACTTCAGATTTGAAAGGGGATTATCAAAAGTCAAACATTCGAACTGTACTTCAAAGCATCGAGTTGTTGCAAAAACACTATACTATTACACAAGAAAACATTGAAAGAGGACTTTTAAATGTTGTAAAGAATACAAATTTGCAAGGTCGTTGGCAGGTTTTAGGAAGCAATCCTAAGATAATTACAGACACTGCACACAATTCACACGGGTTAACAATTGTAATGAATCAGCTAAAACAAGAGAAGTTTGAGCAATTGTACATTGTTTTCGGTGTAGTAAATGACAAAGATTTAGATTCAATTTTGCCATTATTGCCAAAAGAGGCAAAATATTTTTTTGCAAAGCCAAATAATTCTCGAGGCTTAGATGCTGAGGTTTTAGCGGCGAAAGCAGGGGAGTTTAAACTTTATGGTAAGGTTTGTGGTTCAATACCAGATGCTTATGCAGAAGCTAAGTCTGTGGCAACGTCTGAAGACTTGATTTACGTGGGGGGAAGCACATTTGTGGTTGCAGAAATTTTATAAAAAGTTGCATAAAAAACTTGCGTAATAAAAATGAGGTCGTATATTTGCACCCGTAATCAACAAACGATTACACGTTCATAAAAGAAAAAGGGCGATTAGCTCAGTTGGTTCAGAGCACCTCGTTTACACCGAGGGGGTCGGGGGTTCGAATCCCTCATCGCCCACAACTTTTTCTTGACATATTGAAATATCCAAATTAAAAAATAATTTGGGCGATTAGCTCAGTTGGTTCAGAGCACCTCGTTTACACCGAGGGGGTCGGGGGTTCGAATCCCTCATCGCCCACAATAATGCAAATTATTTTACGATAATTTGGGCGATTAGCTCAGTTGGTTCAGAGCACCTCGTTTACACCGAGGGGGTCGGGGGTTCGAATCCCTCATCGCCCACAATAATACAAATTATTTTACAATAATTTGGGCGATTAGCTCAGTTGGTTCAGAGCACCTCGTTTACACCGAGGGGGTCGGGGGTTCGAATCCCTCATCGCCCACAATAATGCAAATTATTTTATAAATAATTTGGGCGATTAGCTCAGTTGGTTCAGAGCACCTCGTTTACACCGAGGGGGTCGGGGGTTCGAATCCCTCATCGCCCACAATAACTCAAGTTATTTTACAATAATTTGGGCGATTAGCTCAGTTGGTTCAGAGCACCTCGTTTACACCGAGGGGGTCGGGGGTTCGAATCCCTCATCGCCCACAACTTATCAAGCCTTGCAAACGCAAGGCTTTTTTTATATCTATACTTTTCATTTTATAGTGTTGAAAGTGCTTCAATTATAGTAGTCTTTTCGAATACATTTCTATTTGCAACTTTACAGGATTAAACCTATAGGTTTTGTTTATGTCTAAAGTTTAGCTAATCAAAAAAAGAAGAAGAACTTAAATATAAACGTTAGAAACTAAATATGAACAACACGGTTCTATAAGAAATAAAATAAACGAATATTTAAAATTTAAAGCATTGGCTTGTACTTGCGATAATGTACATATCAAAGTGTAGTTTTAAACGCACTATGTTCGAGACATCTACCACATAAGTACCACAGAGGCTCGGAAAAAAGGCCTTTTTCTCGAAGATGTGTGGTACTTGTGTAGTGTTTGTGTGGAATATGTATAAAAGAAGCTTGTAATGACAATACTTTAAAGGCTGTTCTTTTAGTTAATAGGAGTATTAAATAACAATTATTAGCCAGGTCTGGTTATTTTCTATAGATAGTACTAAAGTAGGTCATTGATTTAATACCATTTTAAAGATATTTCTTTTTTGCGAGCTTAAATTCCTTGCTTTCTGTTCCTAAATTGTGGAAATATAAATTATCTTTGCTTCTTAATAAATTGAAAAAAATGACATTAAATCAGATTTTAACTCCGCAGATTGAAAAGGCAGTTCAACAATTATACGGGGCGACCGTTGAAAAAGTTGAGTACCAAGCGACAAGAAAAGAGTTCGAAGGCGATATTACAGTAGTTATTTTCCCTTTTTTAAGACAGATTAAAGGGAATCCAGTAGAAATAGGTACTAAAATTGGTGAATATTTAGTAGAGAATACGAACGTAATTGAACGGTTTAATGTAGTTAAAGGATTTTTGAACTTAGTCGTTTCAGATAGTTACTATATTTCATTTTTTAACGGTATTCGAAATGTAGAACACTTTGGATATGTTGAACCAAAAGAAGGTGATAAATCAGTATTGGTAGAGTATTCTTCTCCAAATACAAACAAACCTTTGCACTTAGGACACGTTAGAAATAACTTATTAGGATACTCTGTAGCTGAAATTTTAAAAGCTTCAGGTAAGAAAGTATTCAAAACTCAAATTATTAATGATAGAGGAATCCATATTTGTAAGTCTATGTTGGCTTGGCAAAAATATGGTAATGGAGAGACTCCTGAGTCAACTGGACTTAAAGGAGATAAATTAGTAGGAAATTACTACGTTAAATTTGACGTTGAATACAAAGCTCAAATCAAGGAATTGATGGAGCAAGGTATGTCTGAAGATGATGCTAAAAAAGAAGCGCCAATTATCAAAGAAGCAAAACAAATGCTTGTGGATTGGGAGGCAAATAAACCTGAAGTTATTGATTTATGGAATATGATGAATCAATGGGTTTATGATGGATTTGCTGTTTCTTACAAAAATTTAGGTGTTGATTTCGACAAAAACTACTTTGAAAGTAATACTTATTTATTAGGTAAAGACGTTGTAGAGAAAGGATTAGAGCAAGGTGTTTTCTATAAAAAAGAAGACAACTCTGTTTGGATTGATCTTTCTGACGAAGGATTAGATGAAAAGCTTGTATTAAGAGGTGATGGTACTTCTGTTTATATGACGCAAGATATTGGTACTGCTATCCAACGTGTAAAAGACTTTGGAGATGTAGGTGGTATGGTTTATACTGTAGGTAATGAACAAGATTATCACTTTAAAGTATTATTCTTAATCTTAAAACGTTTAGGTTTTGATTGGGCTGAAAGCTTATATCACTTATCATACGGAATGGTTGATTTACCTTCAGGGAAAATGAAGAGTAGAGAAGGTACTGTTGTAGATGCTGATGATTTGATGGATGAGATGACGAATACAGCTAAAACTATCTCTGAAGAGTTAGGTAAATTAGATGGTTATTCTGAAGAAGAGAAAAGTGTATTGTTTAATACAATTGGATTAGGAGCTCTTAAATATTATATTTTAAAAGTAGATCCTAAGAAACGTATTTTGTTTAACCCAGAAGAATCTGTTGATTTTGCAGGGAATACAGGGCCGTTTATCCAATATACATATGCACGTATCCAATCTATTTTACGTAAAGCAGATTTCGATTGTACACAAGAGATTACGGATATCGTTTTAGATCCAAAAGAAAAAGAATTATTGAAGTTGTTAGAAGAATTCCCAGTGGTAATTCAGGATGCAGCGCGTACATATAGCCCAGCTTTAATTGCAAACTATGTTTACGAATTAGTAAGAGAGTACAACTCTTTCTATCAGACGGTTTCTATCTTAGGAGAAGAAAATATGACTTTAAAAGTATTTAGAGTTCAGTTATCTCAAAAAGTAGGTTTAGTGATTAACGATGCATTTACATTGTTAGGAATCGCTGTACCTGAGCGTATGTAATTTTTATGTTTCTGTGAAAGTAGAAAAATCATATATATTTCAGTCACTTGCCATTATAGTAATGGCAAGTGGCTTTTTTTTGTTTTTTAAGGGAAATTTGCCAAAGAAGTTATTCAGTGAAGAACCTATAAAAACAAGTAATATTGTTGTGGATAGTTTAATGCTTGAGGCTATTCAGAATGTTGAAGGAGGTACAGGAATTGTTGATTCAAAAGTGAAGAAGGATTCTGTAGTTAAATTTGACGAAAGCGTTGTCTATGTTACTGAAGATGATATCTTGAGTAATGAGGATGCAAATTCATTCAAGGGAATGGCATATTTAGAGTCTTTCTTTGCAAGACTATATGCTGTAGAGCAAGCACAAGGAAAGAGAGTGCGTATTGCTTATTATGGAGATTCGATGACAGATGGAGATTTAATTGTGCAAGATCTTAGAAAAAACTATCAAAGTAAATACGGGGGTAGTGGGGTAGGATATGTGTCGATTATGTCAGAATCTGCACAATCTCGTCAGTCTGTAATACACCGATATTCAAACAACTGGAAAATGCAATCGTACTTGAATGTGAAAAGACCACAGAAACCATTCGGTGTGTCTGGTCAAGTATATTTTGTGAAAGATAGCATACGCCCAACGTGGGTAAGTTATCAAGCGGGGAATATTAAGAATATGACCTCGTTAAATAGTCCTACTTTATATTATGGAGCTTCTAATAATAAGAGAGGTGAAGTACTCGTTATTATTGGTAAGGATACGATTACTAAAAAGTTGAGTATCAATTCAGAATTAAATAAGCTTAAAATTGCAGATGGCTCTGTTAAACAAGTGAAACTGATGTTTAAGCACGCAGATTCTATTCCTATTTACGGAATGGACTTCAGTGCAAATTCAGGTGTGCAAGTAGATAACTTCTCAAGTAGAGGTAACTCTGGTTTGCCTTTGTCTTTGTTTAAAGTTAGCTTGATGCAGAAGTATCAGAATAATTTAGATTATAGCTTAATTATTTTACACTATGGAGCGAATGTTTTAAACTACGGTTCACTGAACTATTCTTGGTACACAAAACAGATGAACAAGGTAGTGGCGCATTTAAAACAAAGTTTCCCTAAAGCTAATATTTTGGTTATTTCAACCGCTGATAAGTCAACTAAGTATGAAACAGAGATGAGAACGGATTCTGCCGTTGTTCCATTAATGAAGGCTCAAAGAGCTTATGCAATGGAAGCTCACGCTGGTTTCTTTAACTTATATCAAGCGATGGGTGGCTCTGGTTCTATGATTAAATGGGTAGAGGAAGCGCCAACAAAAGCAAATAAAGATTATACGCACTTCAACCATAGAGGAGCTCAAGTTATTGCTCAAATGATTTTCAAGCAACTTGAGGAAGGCTATGAAGATTACAAGAAGAAAAACGGAAATAAAACAACTACATCACCGGTGAAAACAGAAACTGCTCAAGGGAGTGATGTAGAGAAAAACACTAATAAAGAGCAACAGCACTTAGGAAATGAGTAAAAATAGAATTGCTATATTTTTAGTAAGTCTTTTTTGTGGGTTCAATTTATTTGCACAGGATCAAGCTCCTACTTCTACAGACAATAGTGAGGTAGTCGATTCTGATAGCAATAATGGAATGATCAAAAACAAGGTTTACTATCCAGAACAACTAAACTCGTTTTTCACTAAACTTGGAAAGTTAAAAGGGAGTAAGAACAAAAAAGTGAACATAGTTCATATTGGGGATTCACATATTCAAGCTGATTTTTTCAGTGGACGTATGAGATCGCTACTTCAGGATAAATTTGGAAACGGGGGATTGGGGTTTGCCTTTCCTTATAAATTAGCCAAGACAAACGGAAATTCTTTAGTACGATATTCTTCTAATGCAGAATGGTCGAGTTATAGAAATATCTTTCCTGTAAAAGGTGCTAATGTCGGATTGAGTGGTATTGCCCTTTCAACAGAAAACAAAGACCTTGTAATTGAGCTTAGTGTTCGCGATGCAAGTTATGGGTTTTCCCGTATGAAAGTATTTACACCCAAGAATGACGAGTCCTTGAAGGTAGGAACAACTCGAGAGAAGGTGTTTTTAGAATCATCTGCTCCTAAAAAGATATCACACCAAATTAAGAGCGGTGAGTCTTTATCGAGTATAGCGAGAAAATACAATACTACTATTCCTGAAATTAAAAAGGCAAATAGTATGAAAAACAATGTTATTCACGCAGGGAAAAAATTGAGTATTCCTACAAAAGAAAGAGAAGCTGTATCTGTTTCTAAAAGTGTGTTTAACGAACTATCTGGAAAGAAAGAAGACGTTTTTCATACATTTGAGTTAGGACAAGAGTTAGATCGTATTTACTTCTATTCAAATAAACAAGCAGAAGCGTATGACTTGAATGGAGTAGTTTTAGAAAATGATAAGTCGGGTGTTTTGTATCACACAATTGGTGTTAATGGTGCTCGTTTTTCAGACTATTTAAAATACAATTTATTCTTCGAGCAGTTAAAAGGATTAGAGGCTGATTTGATTATTGTGTCAATGGGAACGAATGAGTCATTCGATAGAATGGATTCAAAAGATTTTCAAGACCAAGTGAATGCTTTTCTTGCAAAAGTGAAACAGGTAGCTCCAAATGCAAGTGTGTTATTAACTACACCGCCACCGTCATACTTTTCAAAAAACACCCCTAATACAGTAGCATCTGCTTTAGCAAATGAGATTATTATTAGCGGTATTAAAGGTAAGTATGCAGTTTGGGATACTTATTATAATTTAGGAGGATCATTAGCTCTTGCTTCTTTAAGAGATGAAGGGTTATTATCTAAGGACTTAGTTCATTATTCTGTAAAAGGATATAACTATACAGGGGATTTATTTTATGAAGCCCTGATGGATGCGTACAATCAATTTGTCAAACAAAATAGTGCTTTAAAGTAAATGAGTCTATTTAATATTGAGATACCGAGTTTTACCATTGATGAAGTAATCAATTGGTTTACTTTTAACCCAAAGGAACCTTTGTTGTTTAACTCAGGTTTGTTTTTAGGTTTGTTTATCGTGTTTTACCTCTTCTATATTTTGATGAGGAAAACCTTTCACGTGCGTTTATTATACGTTGTAATCTTTTCACTTTTCTTCTATTATAAGTCAAGTGGAATGTACTTCCTTATTTTAGTGGGGTCATCTTTAATGGATTATTACTTTGCTAAAATTATTAATGATACGGATAATTCGGTTAAAAAGCGATTGCTCTTAACGATTAGTATTATTGTGAACTTAGGATTACTGGGGTATTTTAAATACACTAACTTCTTTTTAGATGGATTTAATTTTATTGCCAATTCACAGTGGCATTTAGATGATATTATCTTACCTGTAGGTATTTCGTTTTTTACGTTCCAATCGATAAGTTATATTATAGAGATATACCGCAAGGAAATAGAGCCAACGAAGAACTTTTTAGACTATTTGTTCTTTATTTCGTTCTTCCCTCAATTAGTAGCAGGTCCAATTGTACGTGCTAAGGACTTTATTCCTCAGATATACTCTAATATACACGTAACAAGAGATCACGTAAATGAGGGGATGTTATTGATTATAGGAGGGGTGTTAAAAAAGGCAGTGATATCTGATTACATTTCAATTAATTTTGTTGACCGAGTATTTGATGCTCCTAATAGTTACACAGCTTTTGAAAACTTAATGGCTTCTTATGGATATGCTATTCAGATTTACTGTGATTTCTCAGGATACTCAGATATGGCAATTGGTATTGCTTTATTGATGGGATATCGCTTGCCGATGAACTTTAATGTTCCATATCAATCAATGTCTATTACAGAATTCTGGAGACGTTGGCATATATCGCTATCTACTTGGTTAAAGGATTTCTTATATATATCTGTCGGAGGTAATAGAAATGGAAGTTTTGGAGGGTATTTCTTTCCAGGATTATTCTTTGCAGGAATAATAGGGTGGGGAGTTTATTATTTAGAACAAAGTGCGATACCATTGATTATAGCAGGTGCGTCAGTTGTGGTTTTTGCTTTAACGATAGTATTGTCAAAAGATAAAAACAAGAGTTTGTTTACCAACTTTAACTTGTTTACAACAATGCTACTTGGTGGATTATGGCACGGAGCAAGTTTGCGTTTTATTGTATGGGGAGCATTACACGGAATAGCATTAGCAGTTCACAAAATGTTTATGGAGTTGTTTCCACGTGCAAAAGGTAAAGAACCGTCATTTGTATGGAAAATAGTTTCAATCTTCATTACATTTCACTTTGTTACGTTTTGTTGGATATTCTTTAGAGCAACATCATTTGACGCAGCGTTAAATGTAATTTATAATATAGGTCAATTGGAATTTGATTGGAATGCGTGGTCAACAATCATTATGGGATATAAGAATGCTTTCTTATTAATCTTCATTGGGTTTATCTGGCATTATATTCCAAAATCGTGGATGGCTATACCAAACCAAATGTTTTGCGTAGCCCCAATGTTTGTAAAAGCAGTTGTATTGGGATTAGTATTTTGGGTAGTGTACGCTACAGCAACAGCTGGTCCACAACCTTTTATTTACTTCCAGTTTTAAGATAAAGAGTTATATAAAAAAATCCCGTTTACTTTCTTGTAAACGGGATTTTTTTATGATGTATATAATCTTATTTAGATCTTAAATCAGCACTGTGTTTAGGTGCTAAAAGAGGTTCTGCATAAGTAATAACTGTTTCGTCTTCTAATTCAGCTAAGATAGCAACAACGTTTTTGTAATCTGTTTTATTAGGTACGTTAATAACAAAGTATTGGTCACTTAGTACTTCAATTTCAGTCCCTGCATATAAGATTTCATTATATAAATCTTCAAGGTTGTATTTTTCATTTTGAACAATAACTTGTACCGTTGAATTACCCGATGCTTTTGCAACATAGCGGTAAGTTAATGTTTTTTCAGTTTCGTCGTATTCTGCAAATACTACATCATCGCAAGAAAAATCTGGTCCATAAAAAGGAATATTGTCTACTTGATACAAACCTTCTTTTTCATCTACTACTTTACCCCAAAAAGTTTCTACTGTATTTTCTTCTAAGACATTACTATAATATCTAACTAAAATTTGTTGATATTGATCTTCCATTGCGTAATAATTAATTCTATTAGTTTATACCGAGCTTCCATACGGTATTTGATTTGTCAAAGATAATGTAATTATGAATTAATAGATAAGGAGGCTTTCGATTTTATGGTTTAATTGTAGTTTATGAGTAATTATAATGGCTATCCTTTTAGTTTAAGGCATAAAATCTGGTCATTTGCGGTACTTTAAAACGTTTTTAAAGTCTATCGTTAAGGAGTAGTTTGCGATAATAAGAAGAACATATATTCTTTAGCAATTTTATGGTAGAAGATCCGTAAGCTATCAGAACCAGTCATAAGTATATTATCTGTGTGTAAGAGTATTTCTAACTATTTTATTGAAAAGGGTAAGTTTGTCATAAGGATGAAATAAGCATAAAAAAAACGCCTTCTGAAACAGAAGGCGTTTTAAGTATCTATTAGTTAGAATTGTTTTCTTCAATCCATTTTCTTGCATTAACAAATGCTTCCATCCAAGGAGAAACTTCATCTTTTCTTCCTTCAGGATAATTAGCCCAATGCCATTGGAATAATGAACGCTCAATATGTGGCATCATTACTAAGTGACGTCCTGTAGTATCACACATCATGGCTGTGTTATAGTCAGAACCATTAGGGTTAGCAGGATAAGCTTCATAAGCATATTTACCTACGATATTGTATTTATCCTCTGTTTCTGGTAAGTTAAATTTACCTTCACCGTGAGAAATCCACACTCCTAATGTGCTTCCAGCTAAAGTAGAAAGCATAATAGAATTGTTTTCTTGAATAGTAACAGAAGTAAAGTTACTCTCGTGTTTTTGAGAATCGTTGTGTTTCATCTTACCGTGAACTGGGTGTTCAGGATTGATTAACTCCAATTCCATAAACAACTGACAACCATTACAAATACCAACAGACATTGTATCTTTTCTTGCAAAGAAGTTCTTTAATGCTGTATTTGCTTTTTCGTTGTACATAAAAGCACCAGCCCATCCTTTTGCAGAACCTAATACGTCTGAGTTAGAGAAACCACCAACAGCACCAATAAATTGGATATCTTCTAATGTTTCTCTACCAGAGATAAGGTCTGTCATATGAACGTCTTTCACATCAAAACCTGCTAAATACATTGCGTTAGCAACTTCTCTTTCAGAGTTACTTCCTTTTTCACGGATAATAGCCGCTTTAGGACGTGGTTTAGAAGCGTCTATTACAGGTTTTTTACCGTCGAACTGTGCTGGGAAGTTAAACTGTAAAGGTTGTACTTTATAGTTGTTGAAACGATCCGTAGCCTTGTTGTTTTTAGTTTGTTTTTGGTCTAACAAATAAGATGTTTTAAACCAAGTATCTCTCAATGTTGGAACACTGAATTCGAAGTGGTCAGCACCATTTGTAAAGCTAACTTTTTCATCAGTTGTAACCTGACCAATCTTTACAGCCTCAACACCTTTTGCATTCATTGCAGTTTCAAAAGCTTTATCATCTTTTGCCTGAACGATTAATGCTATGTTTTCGTTGAACAATGCTTTCACAGTGTCTTTTTCATTCAATGCAGTTAGGTCGTATTTAGCACCTAAATTAACATCAGCAAAAGTCATTTCTAATAAAGAAGTAATTAAACCACCACTTCCGATATCGTGACCAGCAGCAATTTGTTCATCAACGATTAACTCTTGAATTGTATTGAAAGCATTTTTAAAGTAAGCAGCATCCTGAATAGTAGGAGCGTCTTGACCAATTTTGTTTAGTACTTGAGCAAAAGAAGAACCTCCTAATTTGAAGCTATCTTTAGACAAGTTGATATAGTAGATAGAACCAGCGTTTTTGTTTAAAACAGGTTCTACAATTTTAGTAATATCAGTACAGTTTGCCGCTGCTGAAATAATAACAGTACCCGGAGCAATAACTTCGTCATTAGGATATTTTTGTTTCATAGACAAAGAATCCTTTCCAGTAGGGATGTTAATACCTAACTCAATTGCGAAGTCAGAACAAGCTTTTACAGCTTCGTATAAACGAGCATCTTCACCAGGATTGTTACAAGCCCACATCCAGTTAGCAGACAAAGAAATCTTGTTGATACCATCTTTTAATGGTGCCCATACAATGTTAGACAATGATTCAGCAATAGCATTTCTACTTCCTGCAGCAGGGTTTATTAAAGCCACAACAGGAGCGTGTCCAACCGTAGTAGCAATACCTTCTTTTCCTTTGAAGTCAAGTGCCATAGCACCAAGGTTGTTCAATGGCAATTGTAATGTACCCACACATTGTTGTTTAGCCACACGGCCACCAACACAACGGTCAACTTTATTAGTTAACCAATCTTTAGAACCAACAGCTTCTAATTGTAGTAATTGGTCTAAGTATTGAGCAACATTAGCAACAGAATAATCTAAATCAGCATAAACGCGTTCAATAGTTTTGTCCTCCATAATTGTTTTTGGTGAACTACCAAACATATCATTAAGTTCAAAATCCATTGGTTTAGCACCAGTTGTTTTAGATTCAATTGTAAAACGGTCGTCATTTGTAACCTCACCAACAGTGTACATTGGAGCACGTTCTCTTTCAGCGATACGCGCTAAAGTATCAATATCTTTTTTACCAATAACTAATCCCATTCTTTCTTGAGACTCGTTACCAATAGTTTCTTTAGCAGATAGAGTAGGGTCACCAACAGGTAATTTATCTAAGTTGATATTACCACCCGTTTCTTCAACAAGTTCAGACAAACAGTTTAAGTGTCCACCTGCACCGTGGTCGTGAATAGACACAATTGGATTGTGTTCAGCTTCAACCATACCGCGGATAGCGTTAGCCGCTCTTTTTTGCATTTCAGGGTTAGAACGTTGAATAGCATTAAGCTCGATACCAGAACCAAAAGCCCCCGTATTAGCAGAAGATACAGCTGCACCTCCCATACCAATTCTATAGTTCTCACCACCAAGGATTACGATTTGGTCACCTTCTTCAGGTTTGTGTTTGATAGCTTGGTCTAATTTACCATATCCAATACCACCAGCTTGCATAATTACCTTGTCAAAACCAAGTTTACGAGCCTCTTCTTCGTGTTCAAACGTAAGGATAGACCCCGTAATTAAAGGTTGTCCAAATTTGTTACCAAAGTCAGAAGCACCATTAGAAGCTTTGATTAAGATATCAATAGGTGTTTGGTATAACCAAGCTCTTTCATCCATCGCTTTTTCCCAAGGACGGTTTTCTTCTAATCTTGAATAAGAAGTCATATAGATTGCAGTTCCCGCAAGCGGTAAAGAACCTTGTCCACCTGCTAAACGGTCACGGATTTCTCCACCAGAACCAGTAGCAGCACCATTGAAAGGTTCAACAGTAGTTGGGAAGTTGTGAGTTTCTGCTTTTAAAGAGATAACAGAGTCGAATTCTGTTTCTGCATAAAAGTCAGGTTTGTCTGCTGATTTAGGAGCAAACTGCGTTACTTTAGGTCCTTTGACAAAAGCAACGTTATCTTTATAAGCTGAAACGATATCATTAGGATTCGTTTCAGAAGTTTTCTTAATTAATTTGAATAGAGAAGTTGGTTGTTCAACTCCATCTATTACGAAAGTACCATTGAAAATTTTGTGACGACAGTGTTCAGAGTTAACTTGAGAAAACCCAAAAACTTCAGAATCCGTTAGTTTTCGTCCCAATTTTTCAGCAAGGTTGTTTAAATATGTAACCTCTTCTTCGTTTAGTGCTAATCCCTCTTGTTGGTTGTAAGCAGCGATATCATCAATATAGATGATTGCTTCCGGAGCGATGTTAATTGCGAAGATATCTTGGTTTAACTCGTTGTATTCTTGTGCCAGCATCGGATCAAACGACTCACATTCGTCAGCTCTATAGAACTCTTCAATACGGATGATACCTTTGATCCCCATATTTTGAGTGATTTCCACAGCATTAGTACTCCATGGAGTAACCATAGTTGCGCGTGGACCTACAAATTTAGCATTGATTGTTTTCTCGTTTAAGTGCTTGGCATTGCCAAATAACCAGTTTAACTTTTGGATATCTTCATTAGATAAATCGTTCTCTACTTGTGCAGCATAGAACATTTTCGAAGGGTTTTCGAAGAAATGAATCATTACGTTAATAATATTTAGTTGTTGTTGTGATGCACAAAAATAGGTTAAAAAATGTCAATTTAAAAATAATTGTTTTTACCTAATTAGGTGCTTTTTTGTTGTATTATAATAGATGGTAACTTATTGTTTTATAGTTAGGTATTTTATAGTAAAACACGTGTTTCTTTATTGTTTGTGATATAGTTTTATTATGTTAATTACTTTAATGATAATCTTGCTCATAGGATTAAATAATCTTTGGTAACGCTATATAAGGCGAGCAAAATAGCCTTCACTATTTTAAAAGATTATATATGAAACAATAAGAGCCCTTCACATTGTGAAAGGCTCTTATTTTATTTGTCAATATTATTTCTTAGCATCCATATTTTTACATAGCGTAAAAACACAGCATAACTTCCTAAACAAGACATTATGATACCTGGAACTCCATCTCGGAAACCTTGCTGAATTACGTAGTGCTTGAAAAAGCGATACATAGGTTTGAGGATAAAGTGATAAAAGTTTAAGTTCGTTGTTTTTTTATTGTAATCAAGAGCTTGTAGAGTAGCATAGTGATTTAGTTTTTGAATATGAAAGTCAAAACCTTTGTATGTGTTGTGATGAAGCTTGTTTTTTAAGAAGCCTATTTTACCATCAACTACAAGCTGTTCGTGTACTTGATTTATATATTTACATTTGTTTTTATTGAACAGACGAATTACTTTATCCTTTTGAAAACCACTATAGTTTAATTGTTTGTTAAAAAAGTGATTCTGTCTAAAAGCCCAATATGCTTGGTATTTTTGTAAGTTATCTGATTTGATTAAATTTTCGATTTCTACAAATAATTTATCTGTTAAATATTCGTCCGCATCTAATAGTAATATCCATTCATTTGACGCTTTAGGAATAGCCCAATTCTTTTGATTGGAATAATTATCAAAAGTTCGTTGAATTACTATGGCTCCTAATGATTCTGCTATTGACTTTGTGTCATCAGTACTAAATGAATCTACAACAATGATTTCATCAACTAACTTATTAGCAGAGAGTACACATTTACTAATGCGCTCAGCTTCATTTTTTGTAGGTATTAGTAGCGTTATTTTATTAGACATTTATAAAACTGATTTGTATTAAAAGATATTTTGTTATAAAAAGTTAAACAAAAGTAATATTAAAAACTATATAACGTTCTTTTTTTATTTATTATGTGTAACCAAATTGATTGGTATTTATAATAAAAATATATACTCTTGGATGATTATTTGATTATTAACATATTATTTTTAACCCTATGATTAAAAGACTGGATATAGGCTTTAAGAAATGTTTCCATCTCAACTAATTTATCTGGTTCCTGGTCTATTAGATTCTTTTGTAATGTAGGATCAAGTTTCCAATTATATAAACCTAATGACTTCTTCCCGTCAAAAGCTAAATAATAATCACCTTTTTCGTAGTTATAAATATTGTTTAAGTAGTTTACCACAAAATCCTTGTCTGATTTAAAAGACTTACCATAACTAACTATTTTAGTATTGATTTGTAAGTAGTCCATTAAACTTGGAAGAATATCAATTTGCTGAAAACTTTTTTCCACTTTTTCAACAGGAATTGTTTCATCGCCAGGAGCAAAGAATAGGATAGGAATTCTAAACATTCCTACATTACTTTTCCAAATATCTTCTTGTGGTTCTGAAGATGTATGGTCTGCAGTGATGATGAAAATAGTATTGTTATACCAATCTTTTGTTTTTGCGGTCTCAAAGAATTGTTTCAATGAATAATCCGCATAAGCAATAGATTCGTGTATATTAGCTTCACCTTTAGGAAATTTACCTTTGTATTTTTCTGGAATAGTATAAGGATTGTGAGAAGAGATAGTAAAGAGAGTTGTGAAGAACGGTTGTTCAATACCGTCAAGTTTTTTAGCAAAAAACTGTAAAAACTCTTCATCAAATATTCCCCAAGAGCCATCAAATGCTTCAGGACCTTCATATTCATTCTTCCCGAAATAATCTTTAAAACCTGCTACATTAGCATATTGGTCAAAGTTTTGAGAACCATTAAAAGCACCGTGAAAGAATGCTGTATAGTATCCCTGTTCATTTAATATTTTTGGTAAAGCGTGAACATCATTTAAAGCATAACTCGAGGTAATGAATGTTCTATTCATTAAACTTGGGATGCTTGAAATAGATGATGGTACAGCGTCAATAGAAACTTTACCATTAGCAAAACCATTTTCAAAAAAATGACTATTAAGAGCTAATGAATCCATAAAAGGAGTTAATCCTCTATGCATAGTTTCTCTACCAAAACTTTCTACAATTAGTAAAACAACGTTCTTTTTGTTGATGCTGTCATATTTAAATTCTTGAATAGGATTAAAAATATTATTTAATTCTTCTTCAGAATAAAAGTTTACTTCCTCTAAGTTTTCACTTTTCCCCATTGTTTTTAAAACAGAAAAAGGGGTATTTAGTACCAATGCTGTGTTTTTCAATCCTCCATATTGCGAAGCATCAACTAAGCGAATAGGTTTAGGTTGTAAACCACCTCTCCCCATTACAAGCATAATACCTGTTACAACTAATGCTGTGATTAAACCTATAACATTAAAGCTACTATAATGAACTTGGTATTTTATTTTTTTATAAATAAAATAAAAAGAAAGGATTGTAAATAGTATGAATAAAGGAATCCACCAAAATTCAACAATGAAATTTTTTAATAGTCCAGGTAGTTCCTGTTCCATCCCAGAGGCTGTTATAAACGAATAAGAACTTCTTCTACCAATAAATTTAAAATATTCATAGTCAACAAAATTTAAACATAGTATAAATATGTTTACTAAGAAAAAACCATAAAATAAGATTTTCTGATAGGCTTTGTTATTTTGAAATTTACCAGGAATTAAATGTAACAAAGCAAAAGGCATATTGATGAAGCCAAGAGCTGCTAAGTCAAATCTAATTCCTCCCATAAAAATTTTAAAATTCCAAGGATCCAAAAGATGTGCGTTATAGAAATAGAAACCTATTCTACAAAGTTGGTAAAATAGGAAGATTAAGAAAAATCTTTTAGTAAAAACAAGTAGATTTTGAGATAAAACCTTATTCATACAATTACAATTAGTGTATAATAAAAGAAAACAGAGTAATTATACTCTGTTTTCAAAAATATTGTTTTAGTTAAAATTAAACAGCTACGTTATATTCTCTTAACGCATCGTTTAATGATGTTTTTAAATCCGTTGATGGTTTTCTTTGTCCAATGATTAAAGCACAAGGAACTTGAAACTCTCCAGCAGGGAATTTTTTAGTATAAGAACCTGGGATAACAACAGATCTTTCAGGAACATATCCTTTGATTTCAACTGGAGTTTCTCCTGTTACATCAATAATTTTAGTAGATGCCGTTAATACAACATTTGCTCCTAAAACAGCTTCTTTTCCAACACGTACTCCTTCAACTACGATACAACGAGAACCAATGAAAGCATTGTCTTCAATAATAACTGGTGCTGCTTGTAATGGTTCTAATACACCACCAATTCCAACTCCACCTGATAAGTGTACATTTTTACCAATTTGAGCACAAGAACCTACAGTTGCCCAAGTATCAACCATTGTTCCTGCATCAACATAAGCTCCGATATTAACGTATGAAGGCATTAAGATAACACCCGAAGAAATATAAGCTCCGTGACGTGCAACAGCGTTAGGAACAACACGAATACCTTTTTCAGCATAGTTTTTCTTTAAAGGCATTTTGTCGTGGTATTCAAAAATACCTGCTTCTAATGTTTCCATTTTTTGAATAGGGAAATAAAGAACAACAGCTTTTTTTACCCATTCGTTGATTTGCCAATCATCACCTTTTGGTTCTGCTACACGTAGTTTACCTGAATCGATTAATTCTACTACTTCGCGAATAGCATTTTGTGTATCTGTATTTTGTAATAAAGAACGGTCTTCCCACGCTCTTTCTATGATTTCTTGTAAATTATTCATTTCCTAAAGGATTATATTTAGTTTAATTATTCTTTTATTGCTTTAATAACTGCCATTAAATCTTGTTCTGCAAGACCTTGTTCACTTGCCTTGTTAAACATTTTTTCAGCCGCATTAATTAAGTCTGTATTCCAACCTTCTGCTTGAGCTAAGCGCAAGTCTTTAAGCATAAATTTCAAAGGAAAAGCAGCAGGGTATTCATCTTTTAAAATAGGAGCTGTTTTGATTTTACTCATTCCAGAACCACAAGCACCATCATTTACTATAGCCGTCATCATTTCACGTGAAATACCATTTTCTTCTGCAAATAATACTGTTTCGGCTAAGCCTTGTACAACCACAGACATATAATAGTTAATTGCCAATTTAGCTTTACTTCCGCTTCCTGCTTGTCCTAAATAATAGTGATGTTTTCCCATTATTTCGAAAAAAGGAATATTCTCTGTATATGCTTGTTGCTCTCCACCAACAAGGAAAGAAAGGGTACCGTCTATTGCAGGTTTTACACTTCCAGAAACAGGAGCATCAATATAAACTCCTTCTTTTACTGAGACAGCATGATGTAGTTTTTGAGCAAGGCTTGGTGAAATGGTACTGCTATTGATAAAGGTTTTTCCGCTGATATTAGTTGAAAGTATCTTTTCAAAAGTATCTTCGGTAATACTATCATTTGGCAATGTTAAGAAAATAACGTCTGTTTGTTCAATAAAGTTGTTTAACTCATCAACTCCATTTGCTCCATTAGAAAGGAGAGGAGATCGCTTGCTTGGATCTCTTAAATAGATATTAACTTTATATCCTGCCTTTAAAAGGTTAGCAGCCATAGGAGTTCCCATATTTCCTAATCCTATCCACCCAGTCGTTTTCATAAATGTATATACTTTTTGATTAGACGTAATTCTTATTAAGAGCAAATATAAGCATAAAAAATTGTGCTTCCTTATACTGTTTTTTATAGATTCAAAAATAGGGTAGACTAATTTATCTTGTCTATAACTGAAATATAATATGAGTAGTTTAAAACGATGTAATAGAGTTTTTTTTTCTTAATTTTTATGTATAAATTTTAGAAGATAGTGTGAGATTCCTTCGAGGGTCCTCTGACTATTGTCCGACAAAATAGTTCTCAAGCCAGTATTCTCGGAGGATAGTCGGACTATTGTCAGAGAATTGTTTATAAAGCCTTGTATATGCTGTGGGTAAGTAAAGTTGAAAATAAACAAGAAATCTCCAGTTTAAATATATTTACTTATATTAAGCTATTGATTATTAATTGTTTATATTGTTTTAATTCTATGTTTTTAAAGGAATAAAAATGAATTGTTTTTTACTTTTTTTAAAATAAAATGACTAAAAAAAGGAGATTAAAAGCACAATTTTTATAAAAATAGCCTTTTAATCATCAAAAGAGGAAGTGTTTTATTGTGTAGGCAATTTGAAAACATAATATTTTCTATCCAACTTTTCATTGGTTCAATTATTATTTTTTCTTAGGAAGATATATTGATTTAAAATGACAATTTAATAATCCTATCTATTTTATGTTTATCTATATGAGGAGGTAATTCTCTGTAAAGTTCACTTTTTAGTAAAGAAACTATAGCAAAAAAGTCATTAGTTAGTACAGAATAGTATTGTGTCAAAGCTTCTTTAGACTTAAAGTCTAATGCTTTTATTTTGTTACTTTCTTCAATTAAATTCCCTACTAAGCCAAGAACTTTATCAAAAGTTTCTGCTGATGTGTGCATTTGTAAGAAGCCAAATTCAAATAGTAAGTCCTGTAAATTGTGTACTTCCTTTGCTAATGTTTTTTCTGGGCTAAGGTGAACAGCCAAGTTATCTTTCTGTAAAATAGTGTTTAGTTGCGTTAAGAATTGAAAGAAGATTTCTTGTTTTTTCTCAAAAACCATTAGATGTCTTTCGCGTCTTTCTTCACTTTTTGTTTGTCCTTGCAATAACAATACTGTTATAATAGCTGTTATTACAACTCCTAATAATGTTCCAAAAAACTGAGCTGGTAACGTATGAAGTTCAAAGATTTCAAATGTAACAGCTGTAATTAAAAAGATAATCGTGCAGGCAATAATTCCTAAACGAGCCCAATCTACTTTTTTCATAAAGTTCATATCACTAAACGTATTAATGTTTAGTTCAAATTACGGCTAATTAATTCGGATTTAAAATTATTGTATGAAGTTATTTTAACAATATTTATAGTCGTTTATGAAAGGTGTTAAGAGTATAAGAAAGGAAAAAAAATATGCTTATTTCTAAATGTTTAGATTGGTACGAAAGAATATAAACGATTAAATAGTAAACTTTATTGTATCTGATTATAGAATAATTAATAGAGTAAATTGAAGTGCTAAAGTTGTATTAAAATTTAAAGGATAAACTATTTTTATAATGTAAAATCATTATGTTTACTAAAGTAATATGAAATAAGTTACAGATATGAAAACACGATTAATGTTTGATTTCGCAAGAACTGTTCTTGAAAATGTCAGCTTTGATCCTAAGCTGTTTTACAAAGAACTTCAAAAAGCTATAAACCATTTATTGCCTTATGATTTAGATCAATTAGAGCAATGGGTTAGCGGATATGTTCAGGAAAAACCTGAATTACAAGACTCTTTAAGTTTAATTAATTCGTAATATTAGAAAGCACCTCAGATGAGGTGCTTTTTTTATAATAAGGATTATGAAATGAAGTATATAATTTTTTAGGAGACTACTGTATTAAATTGTATAATACTATTTATTAAACTTCATTCTGTAACGAGGTAAGTTTATTTCAGTCGCTTTTGGATAAGGTGGGCGATTTGTTAAACTAACATCTTCTTTGATTTTATTTTGTGTTGTCTTGTTTTGATCATCATTATAATGATAACGTGGGTCAGCGATAAAAGGCAACTTCGCTATTTTCTGAATTTGTACATTTGGAAAGTGATATTCCACTTCAACGGTTCCTAATAACAAATAACAGCCTCCTCCTTGAAAAGGATAAGCTTCTAAACTATCTGGAAAGTGTACAGTGTCAAAATAATGACCATTAACATCTATCCAAGTTCCAAAATACATTGTTCCCCTTGCCGTAGGAACGTGTTTACGCGCAATGAGATAAGCTAACATTCGCACTGTTTGTTTGTGGTTTTTTAGCAAATCACATACCATCACATCTCCTCTAAATTTTGTTTTTAGCAAGTCAAAAGGAGTACAGGAAACAGGAAAACCAAGTAATTCTATTTCGTCAAAGGCATCTTCAAAAGCAGACCTTTCTAAAGTAGGAAAGGTGTATTCTTGTATTGGCTCTTGTAACAAAGTAGGTGAGGTATCTGGTTTGTAACGCACTAATAGTAATCTCGCTTGAATTAACAATTCATTTTTTTGTTTTCCCATACATTGAAATGCACCTATAAATATTAGGTTTTGTAAGGTTTCTAACCCTATTGGCACTCGCTGTATAAAGTCTGAAAGCGATATATAATTCCCATTTACAGTACGCTCTTCTATTATTTCTTTGATTAAATCCGCATTCACGCCTTGAATAAACATAAGGCCTAAGTAAAGATCATTGTTGTATAAAGTAGTTTCCCAATTACTTTGGTTGATACAAGGGGGATGCACAATAGCACCAGCCATTTTTGCTTCGTGTACATAAACTTCTGTTCTGTAAAACCCCCCTTGGTTATTGATTACTGCAGTAATAAACTCTAAAGGATAATACACTTTTAAATACAAGCTTTGGTAACTTTCAATAGCATAAGAAGCTGAGTGTGCTTTGCAAAAAGAATACCCTGCAAAGGATTCAATCTGCCTGTAAATTTCCTCACTTAAGCCACGTGCGTGTCCTTTTGCATCACAATGTTCAAAAAAACGCTGTTTGATAGCCGATAAAGCATCTTTAGAACGGCTTTTTCCACTCATTGCTCTACGCAGTATATCTCCATCAGCAGGGTGTAAGCCTCCGTAGTGTAGTGCTATTTTAATAACGTCTTCTTGGTAAACCATAATGCCGTAAGTCTCTCCTAATTGTTCTTTAAATACCTGGTGGAAGTACTCAAATTGTCCGGGATTGTTATGGCGAAAGATGTATTCCTGCATCATACCACTTTGGGCTACACCGGGACGTATAATAGATGATGCGGCTACTAATATTTTGTAGTTGTCACATTTTAAACGTCTTAATAAACCTCTCATAGCGGGGCTCTCAATATAAAAGCATCCAACTGTATTACCTATCTGTAAATATTCATTTGTTTGTACTTCATCTTTCGATAGAGCGATATTCCGGATATCTACTGTAATGTTTTTATTCTTTTTAATGAGTTGAACAGCTTCTTCAATATGGCCAATGCCTCGTTGACTAAGAATATCAAATTTGTCAAAGCCAATATCTTCAGCAATGTGCATATCAAATTGTGCCACAGGAAAACCTTTAGGAGGATAATCTAAGGCGGTATAGTTTGTCATAGGTTCTTCTGAAATCAAGATACCACACGGATGCATAGTGCGCTGATTAGGAAAACCTTCTAACATTTGTCCATATTGATGAATGAGTTGAACGATACTATTAGGGTCGTGTTGCTCCATCGAATTGCGGGTTAGACTATCCAATTCTTCTTTGGGTAATCCGTAAACTTTACCTATTTCTCGTATTATAGAACGGTATTTAAAAGTTGACATAGCGCCACAAAAAGCCACGTGTCCTTTGCCATATTTTGTGAATATATATTTGAGGATTGTATCTCTATCTTTCCACGACCAATCAATGTCAAAGTCGGGAGGTGTCTTTCTATTCTCATTTAAAAAACGCTCAAAGTACAAGTCCAATTCTAACGGACATACATTGGTAATTCCAAGGCAGTAGCCTACAATGCTATTGGCTCCACTACCACGACCAATGTGCATAAATCCCATAGCATTGCTGTACTGTATAATATCCCAAGTGATTAAGAAGTAACCAGAAAAAGCCAAATCATTAATTACCTTTAGTTCTTTTTCTACCCGCGCCATTGCTTGTGGGTGATTTTGTCCATAAATACGTTCCATTCCTTGATATGCCAAACGAGTCAGTAAGTCCATATCTGTTTGTTGATTATCAGTATAGAAACGTTTATTTCTCGGCTTTCTAAACTCGAAAGAGAACTGGCATTGTTCTATCAGTTGTTGTGTATTGGCAATTATTTCAGGGTAGTCTTTAAATAAATCAAGTACTACCTGTTCGTTAATCATCATCTCATCAGGATGTGCACAATCGCGTTGTTCAAGTTTAGAAACAAGCGTATTTCTATCAATCGCACGTAGTATTTGATGGAGTCCATATTCTTGATTGTTTTGATGGGTAACAGGATGTAAGACTACCATTTTAGACAACAATTCTCTCCACTTTGGTTGATAAAGTAAATTGAGTTGAGAGGCTTTTATTCCGATGTATTCATTTTCCTTGAGTTGTGTAAACGCTGCTGATAGTGGATATATAACAATAGTGTTTTCAAAGTCAGGAGCAATAACAGAAAGGGGAGTGGCAAGTTCGTTATGGGTGGTTAATAGTTCACTCATTTCAGCCATTCCGCTTTGATTCTTAGCTATGCCAATATAGCATAACTCATTGTCTTGTCTAAACTCAATACCTACCAATGGTTTTATGTTCGCTTTATTACATAGCTGAATAAAGTCGTACACTCCATTAAACGTATTGATGTCTGTTAAGGTTAAACAAGAAACTTGGTGTTGTTTACCTAAAGAGACTAATTGCTCTAAGGGAATAGTACCATAGCGAAGGCTGTAATAGGAATGACAATTTAGAAACATTGTTTAAGGGAAATGTGTTTTATATTAGGTAGTTGAATTGCTAATTATTGAATAGGTGAAATGGGTTATTTAAAGCAGTAAACTATTAATAAGCGATAGATAGTTGCTTGTTTAATCACAGGTAAACTATTCGCTTTCTTTCTTTAAAAAAGCGCCAGTACAACGGGTTACAGCATTTATACCATACCTTTTTTTCATTCTGTCCATTGCTTGATATAGCGCCATCAATTCTTGTGTATCTTCAAACAGGTTCATTTGATAGGTACCGCGTACTAATCCACTGAATTGAATACCAATTAAACGGAGTCGCATTCTTCGTTGGTATACTTTTTCAAACAAGTCAATAATGTACTTATTAAGCGTGTGGTCTGCTGAGGTATAAGCAATTCTCATTTGTTTTGTTTCCGTATCAAAATTAGCATAGCGTATTTTAACCGTAACAATAGACGTTAGCCATTCTTCAGAGCGCAGTTGAAAAGCTAATTTCTCAACCATCCCTAACAGCAAGGACTTGAGTAGGGGAATATCAATAGAATCTTGTTCAAAGGTGTGTTCTGTAGAGATAGACTTACGCTCTCTATAAGGTTCAACCATAGTGTAGTCAATCCCATTTGCCTTTTTCCACAAGTCCACACCATTTTTGCCTAACATCTGTTGTAGTATCTGTATTGGCATTTCTGAAAGTGTTTTGATATTGCGTATACCAATACGTGAAAGCGTGTTATAAGTAACTTCTCCCAGCATAGGTATTTTGCGAATTGAAAGCGGATTGAGAAAAGGTTGTACCTCTATAGGTTGAATTTGAATAGCTCCCAATGGTTTCGCCTCTCCTGTACCAATTTTAGAAACTGTTTTATTAACAGATAAAGCGTAACTAAGTGGTAAGCCAGTTTCTTTTTTAATCGTGTCTGCTAATTCATTTGTCCATTGATAGGTACCGAAAAACTTGTCCATTCCCGTTAGGTCAAGGTAAAACTCGTCTATACTTGCTTTTTCTACCACAGGGGCTTTTTCGGTTATAATTTCTGTAACTGTATGTGAAAGTTTAGAGTACAACGACATATCTCCTTTGATGACTTTTGCTTGTGGACATAATCGCATTGCCATTCGAATAGGCATAGCGGAACGCACACCAAAATAACGTGCTTCGTAAGAACAACTGGATACAACACCTCTGTCGCCACCGCCTATGATAATAGGAATATTGTTTAGGGAGGAGTTTAGTAAACGCTCACAAGAGACAAAGAAACTGTCTAAATCTAAATGTACAATTGCCCTTTCCATCTCAATTAGTTAAAAAATTATAAGACGAAATTACTATATATGTTAGCAAAGTTTATTATATTTGATGCTATAAATAATAGCAAATGTCTTTACTATCTGATAATATCCGTTATTTAAGAGCGCAGAAAGCAATGTCTCAGCAGAAAGTAGCTGATGAGTTGATGATTACTCGTGCGCGTTACTCAAAGTATGAAGAGGGTGCTTCAGAGCCACCTTTGGAAGTATTATTGCGTATTTCTCGTTTTTTTCACGTGAGTGTAGACTTGATGATTTCAGTTGACTTGCGCAAAGTACCTATGCAAGATTTATTGAAGTTGGAAGACAACCGTATTTTGTTGCCAATTATGGTTGATCCAACGGGGAATAACTTTATTGAGATTATTCCGCATAAAGCAAGAGCAGGGTATTTAACGGGGTATGCTGACCCTGAGTTTATTCAAAACTTAGAGCAGATATCTCTACCGTTTTTACGAGAAGGAAAGTATCGTGCGTTTCCAATTGAAGGGGATTCAATGCCTCCACATCAAGAGGGCTCGTTTATCATTGGTAGTTATGTAGAGCGTTTACAAGATATAAGAAATGGGCATACTTATATTATTATTACCGCTAATGAAGGGGTAGTATATAAAAGAGTATATCGCATAGATGAAGAAACACTGGAGTTACATTCAGATAATACGTTTTATGAACCTTATCAAATTAAGGCGTATGATGTAATTGAAATCTGGGAATATGCTTGTAGTATAGCAACGGAGGAGTTTAAACCAGAAGATTTAGTAGAACCAGATACCAAAGCTATGTTTCAAGAGATAAGACATATGCTGGGTGAGGTGATGAAAAAAGTAAAATAAAAAAAGGGCTAATCTTAATTGGATTAGCCCTTTTGTATTATTTATTGATATCAATTAAGATTTTAACTTCTGAAGGATTATTTACTAAGGCTTCAAATCCATTAGTTACAATCTCGTCTAAAGTAATTTTGTTTGTTACAAGTTTTTCAACGTCCATACGACCTGAGTCAATTAAAGAGATAACTTGAGGGAAGATGTTTCTGTATGCGATTACACCTTTTACAGTAATTTCTCTTAATACTTGGTCTAAAGCATCGTGTTGTACTGGTTTACCAAATAAAGCAACTAATACAGCAGTACCACCATTTCTTGTAGAAGCAATACCAGTGTTGTAAGAAGCTTGTACTCCAGCACAGTCTAAGAATACGTTTACTCCTAAACCATCAGTTAATTCTTTGATTTTAGCAGGAAGGTCTTTGTCCATTGCGTTGAATACGTGAGTAGCTCCGATTTCTCTTGCTTTCTCTAAACGTTTTTCAGCAACGTCAGTTACGATTACATTAGATGCACCTGCTGCTAAAGCTGCTTGCGCACATAATAATCCAATTGGTCCTGCACCTGATACAAGTACTGATTGACCTACTTTTAATCCACTTTGTAATACTGAATACACAGCTACTGCTGCAGGTTCTACTAATGCTCCTTGTTCGAAAGACATTGTATCTGGAATTTTGTGAATCATATAGTCTTCTACAACTACATATTTAGCAAAACCACCATTTCCTGCTAATCCGATAAATCCTAAGTGCTCTCCTAAGTTGTATTCTCCAGAAGTTACAAATGGGCTATCAAAGTTTTTATAAATAGGCTCGATCACTACGCGATCTCCTTTTTTTACATTGTGTACACCTTCACCAAGCTCTTCTACGATTCCAGAGAATTCGTGTCCAAGTGTTGTAACACCTTGGTGTCCGTTTAATGGGTAAGGTTGATCTACAGGGATAAGTTGAGGTCCGTGTACATATTCGTGTAAGTCAGAACCACATATTCCAGCATATTGAACAGCAATCTTTACTTGTCCTTTTTTAGGTGTTGGAACTTCTGTTTGTTCTACTCTAATATCTTTGGCTGCATACCAGCGTGCTGCTTTCATAGTGCTCATATATTCTTCTTTTAATAAGTTTATTTTTCTTTTATTATGTAATCCAAATATAAGGAAATGATACAGCATAATATATGACAAATGTCCTGTTTAGAAGTAAATGGTATAGTGATTAACTTAAATTAAGGAATTTAACACTCGTTTTTACATATTAAATAGCAATGTGATATTCTCTTGTTAGAATACTATATTTTATGGGTATTTAGGTAGTTCATTTTTTTTAAATGTAGTACTTTGCGTACCATTTTAGTATAAAAACGGAGACAATGAATCAAGCAATCATGCTATGGGATGCAAATCCTGAACTATTTTCTATTGCAGGTGTACCAGTAAGGTATTACGGAGTCTTATTTGCAGTAGGGTTAATCCTTGGGTATAATATTGTAAAACGCTTATTTCAAAAGGAGCGCATTCCTATTCAATATTTAGATACTTTACTTATATATATACTTGTTGGTACCGTAGTAGGTGCCCGATTAGGCCACTGTTTATTTTACGATTTTGCGTACTATTCACAGCATCCCTTAGAAGCAATTATTCCTTTTCAAAAAATAGGAGGTGCTTATCAGTATGTTGGTTTTATGGGCTTGGCAAGTCACGGTGGAGCGATAGGTGTTCTTTTGGCAATTTATTTGTATTGTCGAAAGTATAAAATTGGAATGTTTTGGTTGTTAGATCGCATTGCTATCGGGGTTCCTGTGGCAGGTGCTTTCATTCGATTTGGAAACTTTATGAATTCTGAAATTTACGGAAAACCAACGAATGGCAACTGGGGAGTTATATTTGCTAATGACGATATGATTCCAAGACACCCAACGCAACTATATGAAGCATTCGCTTATTTATTGACTTGTGTAATCTTGTACCTTGTTTATAAGAAAGTTAACTTAAAGACAAACGGCGTTATTTTTAGTTTGTTTCTTATTTTGATGTTTACAGCGCGTTTTGTGTTGGAGTTCTTTAAGGAAGATCAAGTTGCTTTTGAACAAGGAATGTTGTTTAATATGGGACAATGGTTAAGTGTTCCATTTATTGTATTTGGAGTATGGCTATTGGTGTTTCAAAAACAATTAGTTAAGATAACCGCTTATTCTCCTGTAAATTTACAAGAGAAAGAGGCGTAAGCTTTATAAATTTAAAAGAGTTAGAAAGATGTTGTCAAATACAATTCACGCTTATTGGAGTTCTGTGATGATGGGCGGAAAAATAGTTTATATAGACGAATTATTCACATTGGTAATTAATGCGCGTTTAGATGATTCTTACCGAATTATGATGGTAAAAATGCCTAATCAACACACATTAGCTGTGGTGTCTCCTGAAGTTGCTGAAAAGTTAGATTTGCTTGCTATTGGCGAGTTTTCTCAGGCTATATTCCGTCAGTTGGTAGTTGAAAGTGGATTAGTAATTAATAACCCTGTTGAGGTATTTTACTTTTCTGAAAATGAAAAGACAAGATTAGCGAAACAAACTATTTCAGGTGAAATAAAGCTATTGACGATGGATGAGAATACTTGCATAGCTAATTTTAAAGCAAAGCTTTCTAAAGACACATTAAATGCATCTGGCGTAAGTTTTGAAGATGAGTTTGTATTTGGTGCTTTTGAGAATGATGAGTTAGTCTGTGTGGCAAGTGGAAGTAAGTGGAGTACAAGTCCGTTTACGGATGTCCGTGTAATCACATTGGACACACATCAGGAGTTAGGAATGGCGACTGCTGTTGTTCGAAAGTTGAGTCAGTCTATCCTTTCTGAAGGAGGAGAACCGCAATTTCGTTGTCCTATAGCTAATGAGGCAGCTCTTGGTTTAACCGATGCGTTGGAATTAACAGCCTTTGGTCAGTTAGAAATAGTTGCTCAATAAAATTGAAGATATAAAAGAAAAGCCTCTACTAATTTTAAGTAGAGGCTTTTTTATGCTGTATTATTCAGCAGAATAATCGTCTAACATATCAAGAGAAGGCACAAAGTATAACGTACCTGTTTTAGCTGTACTAAAATCTAATATTCTATCGTAGTTTCCTACTGGATCACCGATAAACATATTCTCTAACATTTTCTTAGTTGTACTAAACGTACTTGCATAAGAAATGAAATAAGTACCTGCTTCACCTTTAGAAGGGTTAGCAAACGGCATATTTGCTCTTACAATTTTTAGTTCATTTCCATCTTCATCTTCAATAGCCGTTAATGACGAGTGAGAGTTAGAAGGTTTAACGTCTTCTTCCATTTCAATGTCAGTTGCCTTATATCTACCAATTACCTTTTCTTGGTCTTCTGTAGAAAGCTTGTTCCAGTTATTCATATTGTGAATATACTTTTGAACAAATAAATAACTACCACCATTATAAGCAGGGTCGTTATCGCGTACAACACCAAAGTAATCTCTATCGTCGTCAGTTGGGTTTTCAGTACCATCCACAAATCCGATAATAGATCTACCATCCCAATATCTAAATCCTTGTACTTCTTCTAAACAATCAGCAATCGGAATTAATATATCCGCTAAGGCAGCTGCCATATCAAAGCAAATAGCCGGATTAATAGCACTTAGGTGAAAGTGTAAGTCTCCTTCTGTAGAAACAGCAGTGTGTTTCTCGCCTTTGATTTCTTCAAAAGGTTTAAATTCTTTCGGAAGAGGAGTAGGTAAACCTAAGTCTAACCAAGCGTTGTAACCAACTCCCATAATGCAACTTGTTTTAGCATCTGGAATGCGGATTTTAAATGAATTGTTTAAGTTATTGACCAATCCACAAAGTTTTTCAAAAGCAGGTTTAATATTAGCACCTTGTTTAAACTTCCAAACTGAAAAAATGGTGTTCTTATTTGGATAATCAGTAACACTTTGCGGTTTATTCGTTTTGTTTTCCATTGAAATAAAATTGTTTTATCGGTTATACTTATTATAAACAAGATTTAGATAGCAAGCTTAGAAGCTTTAGGCAAGTAATACTCTTGTTTGTTGTAACTAAAGTATAAAAGTATTTATATTTTTTTGGCTATGCTATTTTTAGAGGGAATAATGTTGGTAAACTGTTGTGAGGTATGAGTTATTGGGATTAAAATATGATTATAAATAGATAATCAATGTCGCACTTAAAAGTTTTTACATTTTTAAATCAATGTAAATGTTTAGTTCGTTTTGCGAATATTATCTTTTTTTATGTGTTAATGTTTTAATAATGAGATTTTTTAAAACACTTGTTTTATTGAGTAATATCTAAATAATTGTTTTTTAATGGGTTATTATTTTTGTTAATAAGAGATATGTTGTTGTTTTTTTAAATATTCGTGTGTAATTCTGTTTGTTTGTGAGTGTTTTTTTATGAAATAATGATGGTAATAATTAAGTGTTTTGTTTAAAAATATGTGTAAATGATAATTGTGATTAACGTGGCTAAACTATTTTTTGATAATATCGTAAAAATAAATTGGATTATTAAAATATTGAGATTAGATATTATATTTAAGTGAGGTCTGTTAGTTAAAAAGACGTAAATATTTATTATTCGTAATTAGTGAAGTTGCTGTTTGTTGAGAATATGAACGGAGGTATAATAAGAAAAAAATAATCCAGTTAGTTATGAGAAACATTTATACACTTGTATTTTTTTTATGTTCATTATGGATTACCGCTCAGAGTCCAGGAGGTATTTCTAATATTGATGTTGAGATTTGGTTAAAAGCTGATGCTCTAAATTCTAATGAGCAAGAAGAGGGCACTGCTGTACATCTATGGCAAGATTTATCTGGTAATAAAAGAGATTTTTGGGGGATTTTAGGAACTTTACCGCGATTTACAAAATCAGGAATGAACTATCATCCTGCTGTAGAGTTTTATTCAATTAACGAGGAAAAAGGTAGTGATGAAGATAAAAAACGAAAATTAGTCACACAATCTATTTTTAAGGTTGATGATAAAAAGTCATATTTTGTAATTTGGGTTTCAAAGATAGATAGAGATTTAAGTGATGGTAAGGCAACTGTTTTTTCTTTAAATGCGTCAAGGCGTAATAATTTCGGATGGGAGGGTAGTTTATGGGAAGAAATAGATGCTACAAGTGTTAATCATCAAAATGATGCGCTTGATTACGGGATTGGAATTTCAATAATTCCTAATAAGAAGAATGGAGCGAAGAATGAGTTTTATTTTAATGGATTAAGTAGTTTAAAAAACACAGCAGATAAGCAATTAAAATTATCTACTGATAAAAAGGGTGTTAGTGTACTTGGTAATTCTGACGACGGTAATTCAAGTAGTAATTCTTTTTTTGGAGAGATACAGGAGGTAATTGTCTTATCACGTTCAAGTGGTGCAACTCTTTCTTCTACTGAATTAATACAATTAAATAGTTATTTAGCGATAAAATACGGTATTTCATTAGAATTATCGGGAGTACAACGTATGTATATGTTATCAAATAATTTTATAGTTTATAATATTGATTCAAGTGGTTATACTTCTTTTAATAAAGATATTTTTGGTATTGCAAGGGATAATTTAAGTGGTTTGAATCAAAAACAATCAATAAATTCTAATAATCATTATATGACCGTTTATGTTGGAAATCTTGAAGACACAAATAATGAGAATGTATTTGAATTAGAAGATAAGACTGCTGTGATGTTTGGTGGTAATGGAGAAATTGGAGTTAAACCATATGAGTTTGGTCAAGGAACAAGGTTTATAAATTATGAGTTCGGTACAGTAATAGATCCTGTAACAGGAGTTATTAGAGAAGAGAAGGTTTCTTCAATCTATAAGTATCAATATAGAGCGAAGGTAAGTGGAAAGGAATCTTTTACAGTAAATATTGCTCCTAATTTAGGCGAATGGTTACTAATAAGTAAAGATGCAAGGTTTACACCATCTACTACTCGAATTTATAGAATAAAAGGAGGAAAGGTTGAAAATATACAAATTAATGATGGAGATTTTATTGGTTTTGCTTACCACGTAAAAGCACCAGGAGGTGTTGTAGATGGTTTAAAAATGTGGTTAAATGCTTCAATCGCTAATACAATAACAGTTAATGGTTCTGGAGAAATTTTAAACTGGAGCGATTATGCAGGTTTTGGCACAAGTTATAAACGTAAGATTTCTAATAAATCATCAGCATTATATGTTGAAGCAGATGAGAGAACGAACTTTCACCCAACAGCATTATTTAGAAAATGGCAAGATTATTTAGTTACAGAGCGTGCTCCTTTTTCTGTAGCAGCTCCTGCTAATGTCGCTATTTACACAGTCGTAAATCACAGTTTTGCAAATGATAGGTCTTATTTTATAGGCTTTGGTTCTGATGTTGTAAATTCGAAAGCAAGAAGACCATCATTTGGTGTATATCAAAATAAAGAAAGTGGCTTTGGGCGAATAGGTTCAACGGCGTTGACCAATAGTACGAAGAGATTGTTTACACCTAAATCAACAACTATTGCAAGTTATCACTGGGCTATAGGAACAAATATAGCCTTTGAGTTTGATGCACATAGTGATATTGTACGACATACTTCTAAATATGTAGCAATGAATGAAAAAGGAATGCTTGGGTTAGCGAGTTCTTCAAAAACGTATTATTTAGATGGGGCAATGCCTGAAATTATTGCCTACGAAAGGGCATTAACCCAAATAGAAAAAAATAAAATTAATTCATATTTAGGATTGAAGTATGGAATTACAATAGATTTAGATAAGGAATCTATTAATACTAATTTTAATTATGTGTTTTCCAATAATGACCCCATTTGGTTTGGGAATGACCAAATTCATAAATCGTATCATAATAATGTAACTTCTGTATTGAGAGATGACAATGCAAGTTTATACAATAGGCAATCTAAGTCTACTGAATATGGAAGTATAGTACATATGGGAGTAGGAACTAAATTAGGTATGAAACCAAATTTAGGAAATATAATTCGCGATAAATCTGCACTTACTTGGGGGCATAATAATTTACCAATGACAGAGTATTCTTTTGCAGGTAATCAAGATGTTTGTGGTGCAATGGACTCTCGATTAAATGGAAGAATTTGGTTAGTAGATAATGAGAATTTTGACCAAAGTATATTGGTTAGTGCTTCAGGAGAATTATTTCCTTATAATGGAGCTGGCTATCAAGTTTTTTTATTAGTTGCAGATAGCGCAAGTAAGTTAAGTGCTAATAAATGGGATCAGATAGTACCAATGACTTTTGTGGATGATAAACATGTAGTAAATTATAAATTTAAAGAGAAGTATAGTTATTTTACTTTTGGTGCAAAAGGAATAGGTACTTGTGAAGGGTGTGATTTCCAAGGTATAAAGTCAATCGATTTCACAAAAAAGAATTGGAAACGAGGGGATAAAGGACCAAAAAACTTTAGTTTAGGAGACAATTTTAATGTAAATATATCTATTGAGGATCCAAGTAATAATTTAAAACTAAAATATCCAAGAGCATCTTCTAAAAAATCACTTAGAGAGAAAAAGAGTGGAAGTGGAGTTGTTACTACTAAAGTCGTATTTAAAACAGATAGAGGAGAAAAAACTGCTGCTGCTACTTCCTTTGAGTTATTTGATGTTGATCGCTCAGGTAAAGTACTTGATGATGTTCAAGTTATAGGTTATTGTAATGGAAGAACAATATATCCAAAGTTGACCTACACTTATAAAAAACCTGCTTTGAGTCGTTATACATTAAATAATATTGGTGGTGCCGTAGCTAAATCTCCTGGAGTACCTGGCAATGGAAGTTCTGGGTATACTAATCTTCGAGGTAGGGTATTTGTTGATTTTGAAAAACCAGTTGAAGAGATACGTATCATTTATAAAACTGTAAGTACCGCTTCTTCTAATTCAAGCTCTTTTATAGGGATTGGTCCAATGGAGTTTTATTGTGTTGCACCACCTCCACCACCTAATGAGGATGGATTGATCTTTGTTAAACAAGGACCAACTGAAGCAAAGTTATGTGAAGTTGTGGATTATAAGTTTAGTGTTGTAAATACTAATTGTGCACCAAAAGAGGTTCTGTTTACAGATACTCTACCTGAAGGGATGGTATGGCTTAATGATTCGTTCTCAGCTGGAGATATTGAAGTCGGTGATGATAAAGTGTATGGATATGGAACAAGAACATTGGTTGTTTCGGGACTGATAGTACCTGGGGGAGGAAGTACTTATATGCTTAGAGCAAGTGCTGTTTTTGATGAAAATGCTAATCCTGGTATTTATAAAAATAGGGCTGCTTTGGATTATGAAAGATTAGGTAAAAAAGTAGAGTTATTAAGTCAAGATCGTCTAACAGGTAATAATTTTACAGAAACTAAGGTGTCTGATTCTCCAAGACCAAAACAGGTAGTTACTTCTTTTACTACAGATAAAAGTTGTTTTGCTTTATCAAAGGAAATAGAGTTCACTATTGAAATAGAGAATCCAAATGATATTGAACTAAAAGATATGTTCTTAGGGATAGATTATGATAGTAACTCTTTTAAGTTAGTATCTGGAAGTTTAAAAACATCAAATGGTTTAAGATTGGGAAGTAATCAAGGGGAAGAAGGAAGTTTAGAATATGAAGATTTTACATTACCTATTGGTAAGAGTTGGATAAAATATAAAGTTGTAGCTTCTGGTAATTTAACTGATTATGATAAGGATATTGTCACTAAAAAACCTATTAATGCAAGCTTTAGTTTTGAATTGAATAGTGAATCAGAAGACGAGTGTCTAAACTCTTCATTACTTTTTGCAAGCGGAGATATAGAATTGCCGTATTGTACGGTTTGTTATTACAAACCTGTTATAGGAGACAATGGGGATATTTTTGCTTCAGATGGGTTTATGGCATTGACTACTTTAAACAGACCTAATATGGATTGGATGGATAAACGTGGTAATGCTTTTGTAGTCTTAGAGTCTAATAATAAAGGATTGGTAATTACTCGTTTGACAACAAATCAGATATCTAAATTGGAAGCAAAAGAAGGAATGTTAGTATATGATACTACTGTTAATTGCATCAAGTTATATAATGGCAAGTCTTGGGGATGTGTCGAACAAGGCTGTGTTGATGAATGATATTTATAAATTTAAATAGAATAGCTATGTATCAAAAAATTAATAAGCAATCTATTATTATGATTTTCTTTTGTTGTTTCAGTTTTACTTCACTTTTTGCACAAACTGCAATAGGTAAAAATGAAGTGGAAGGAAAAGATGTTATTTTAGACTTTAAGGAAGATGATAATAGAGGGATGATTTTATCTTGGGTAAATAAAGATTCTGATGTTATTTCTCCAGTAGGAGGAACTATGATATATGATTCTAATGAAAAGAAGGTGAAATACTACAGAGCCGGCAATACAGCAGGTTGGGTGGATTTATCTATAAACCCAGGTACTGTTGATTTAAGTATTCACGAATCTTTAGCAGAGAATTATTCACCTACAATAATTGGAAAAGATTCTTCAACAGCTAAAGGGGTCTTAATTTTGGAAGCAACTGATAAAGCAATGGTGTTACCAAAGAGTAAGAGTCCTCATCTAAATATAAAAAGTCCAGCCTCTGGTACTATTGCATATGATACTATCTCAAAGATGTTATGTGTGTTTAATGGAGAGGAATGGTCTTTTTGGAAAGTCGAAGATTAAGTGTTTGTATTTGTTAATTAGCAAGGCCTATAAGTTTATACTTATAGGTTTTGTCTTTTATACTATAATAGATATTGAGAGATAAAATAAAAGTAGGAAAGATGAGGTTACTTAACGCTAATAGGGGGAATACAAAAGAAACCATTGTAAAGTTCCTTATAATAAAAAAACCGATAACTTTCGTTATCGGTTTTCTTTGCGGAGAAAGAGGGATTCGAACCCCCGGACCTGTTACAGTCAACAGTTTTCAAGACTGCCGCATTCGACCACTCTGCCATTTCTCCAGTCGAACGGATTGTTCCGTATTGCGAGTGCAAATATAGAACTTTAGATTGTTTATCCAAAAAAAAAGTGAAGTAAAAATTACTTTTTTTACCTCACTTTTTTTAAGTTATTTAAAATAAGAATATTACTTCAAATTAATATTTAGTATATCCTGTAATTTCTAAACCATAACCAGTCATTCCTACTCTTTTTGCTTGTTCAGAGTTAGTCATTAAGTTAATATTAGTAATGTTTAAGTCGTGTAATATTTGAGCTCCAATACCGAAGTCTTTTTCATCAGCGGTTAATTTTGGAGTATCCATATCTAAACTTGCTTTTTGCTCTTTAATTACCGCTAATCTTTTCAATAAACTTGAACTTTGTTCTTCTTGATTAATGAATAAAATAGCTCCTTTTCCTTCTTCATTAACTCTGTTGAAAGCTGACTCAAGGCGTTTATTTAGTTTACCACTAAGAGCATCTAAAATATCGTTGTTAGCAATCATTGAATTAATACGAGTTAATACAGGCTCTCCTTCATTCCAAGTACCTTTTGTTAAAGCAATGTGTACTTGATCATTTGTATTTTGTTGGTATGCTCTTAATCTGAATTTACCAAAACGAGTATCAATTTCGAAGTCTTCTTTTTTGTCAATCAAACTATCGTGTTTCATTCTATAAGAAACTAAGTTTTCAATTGATATAATCTTTAGATCCCATTTCTTAGCTACTTCAACAAGTTGAGGTAAACGAGCCATAGAACCATCTTCGTTTAAAATTTCTACTAAAATACCAGCAGGTTTAAAACCGGCTAAGCGTGCTAAGTCAACTGCAGCCTCTGTGTGCCCAGTTCTTCTTAATACTCCACCTTGCTTAGCAATTAATGGAAAAATGTGTCCAGGACGTCCTAAATCTTCTGCTTTCGTCTCTTCTTTAACCAAAGATTCAATAGTTTTAGCTCTATCGTGAACTGAAATACCTGTTGTACATCCGTTTCCTTTTAAGTCAATCGATACTGTAAAAGCCGTCTGGTGTAAAACTGTGTTATTTGAAACCATTGGATTTAAATCCAATTCTTTACATCTTGATTGTGTAAGGGGAGCGCAGATAAGTCCTCTACCGTGAGTTGCCATGAAATTGATCATTTCTGGTGTAACTTTCTCTGCAGCGGCGATAAAATCACCTTCGTTTTCACGATCCTCATCATCTACCACTATGATTACTTTTCCTGCACGGATATCTTCGATTGCTTCCTCAATAGTGTTTAATTGAATGTGATTGTGTGACATTATAGTTGTTTTTGTTGTTACTACAAATTGTTTTTATTTACGTTCTAAAAGTAAGTATTATCTACTTGCTTCAGATTGTGTTTTCTTTTTTGTTAATGCTTTAAAGAAATCTACAATTGGATCTATTGTAGCACTAAAGTTTACTTGTCCGTTATCTTTTGTAGCTTTATATGTTAAGTACACTGCTAACGGAGTTAATACTAAAGAACCTATCCAACCTCCTAAGAACGGTGTAATACCATCTTCTTGTGCGAGCTTTTTACCAAATGTATTAATAAAGTGGTAAGTAATGAAAATTATAACTGCAAAAACGATAGGTAATCCCAATCCTCCTTTACGTATAATTGCTCCTAATGGTGCTCCTATATAAAACATAAGGAAACAAGAGAAAGCAATTACGAATTTCTCATAAAAAGCAAGCCAGTGGTCATTAATTTTCTTTACTTGATTTAATACAGAAAGGTCATTACTTTCAGCATTAAAACTAATATTATTAGTGTAGTCTATAGCTGATTGTAAAATACGACTTTGATTGTCTTTTGTAAAACTTTCTAATAAGTTTTCTGGGGCAATTTCTACTATTTTAATAGTAGTTTCTTTCGGAGACGCCTCTGTGAATAGGTTAGTCATTCTCAGAGAAATGTTGTCTGTATTTGAATTCTTTTCTATATCTAATGCTTTTTGTAATGAATCAATCGTATAGTTCAATTCTTTCAAATTAAGCATTCCATATGTATTTGTAATTTTTTCGTCGTCTTTTCCTTCATTTTGAAAACTACTCAAATCGATGTTCATCGTGTATTTTTCAAACTTTGTCTTTACAAAAGGATGCTTTTTAGCTTGTTCGTATGTTTTTGCTGTAACATCATCATAATAATTCCCATCAAATAAGTGTAGCTTAAGAATATTAGACGATTCATCTGTTTGTAGCTCTCCATCTATAGATCTAATAACAGTTTTATTTTCATATCCTGAATTAGATTTAACGTGCATTGTTACATTTTTTAGATATTGTCCGTTTTTTCCAGACTTATTATCTACTTTGATATTTACTTGTCCTAAGTCATTAAACTGTCCTGCAGCAATAGCCATAGCGGGTTTAGTCTGAATGATTTCTTTTCTCAGGTTTAAGAATTTATATTCTGCCTTTGGAATAACATCATTAGCAAACCAAAAAGAAATAGCTGCTAAAATGAAAATAAAGATAGATAGCGGGCGCATTGCTCTTTTTAGAGAAATACCCGACGCTTTCATTGCAGCAAACTCGTAGTTTTCGGCAAAGCTACCAAAGGTCATAATAGAAGCTAAAAGTACAGATAGTGGTAACACTAAAGGTACCATCTTGGGTGAGTAGAATAGAAGGAATTGAACAATAATTAATATGTCCAAATCTTTTCCTGCTAACTCAGAAATGAATAGCCATACACCTTGAAGTATGAATATAAAATATAAAATAGCAAACACTGTAAGCAGTGTTGTTATAAAGGTCTTTAAAATATAACGGTCAAGTATCTTCACTTAAAATCGACTAATCTATTTTGTTAATGTAGTAATTAGGGTACATTGATTCTGTAAAGGTAAAATGATTTTTTGATATAGGTTGATTTGTTTTAAAAGAATTAACCGTTATCGTTGATTTTGAACCATCTTTATTTACTTGAATTTTGTTGTAAACATTTTTCGTTTCATCGTCTATTCCTAACAAGACTTCTTTGATTACAGAATTTTTGTTAGTAGGTATTAATTTGATGTATTGGATTTTTCTTCCTTTCAAGTTTTGAAGAATATCCCATTGAAAGTTATATCCCGTATTGAAAAAAGTTAACATATGTGATGGTAGAATTCCTTCCGTACTTTCAGGGTCATAATTTGAAATAGTTACTTCTTCATCTTCAGGACTTACGGTGTATATTTTTTTACCGTCGTAGAATTTCTTCATACCCATAAAGTCTAAGTAGTACAAGTCTTTCTGAATGTCAATATGTCCGTTACTGTCGTAATTTTTACTTGCATTCTTGTCATTTCTTGAAGTGAAAGAGAAGTCAATTACAACATTTTTGTATGAGTTAAACTTTTTAGTTACTTCTTGTAAATAATTTTTTGCTCTTTGGCTTGTTTGTGCAGATGCGCTAAATGTAATTAGCGAAACGCATATAAAGGCAATAATTTTTTTCATTTGTGTTTGTTTTAGTTTCTGTTTTGCTCGTTTTCAAAAAACTGCTCTAAAGCGATTAAGTCTGGGATGAGTACGCTTCTTGCTTTGCTTCCTTCAAACGGGCCTACAATTCCTGAGGCTTCTAATTGATCAATGATACGACCAGCTCTATTATACCCTAATTTCAATTTACGTTGTAATAGGGAAGCAGAACCTTGTTGTGCTGTTACAATAATTTCAGCTGCATCTCTGAACAATGCGTCACGCTCACTAATATCTACATCAATACCTGTGCCACCGTCTTCGCCTACAAATTCTGGCAGTAAGTATGCGTCTGGATATGCTTTTTGTGAACCGATGTAATTGGTTAATCTCTCTACTTCTGGTGTATCTACAAAAGCACACTGAACACGTACTAATTCGTTCCCTTGTGTGTATAGTAAATCTCCTCGTCCAATTAATTGGTCAGCTCCTTGTTGATCTAAAATTGTACGTGAGTCAATTTTAGAAGTTACACGGAAAGCAACCCTTGCAGGGAAATTGGCTTTAATAATACCTGTAATTACGTTTACAGACGGACGTTGTGTAGCAATAATCAAGTGAATACCAATAGCACGTGCTAATTGTGCTAAACGAGCAATTGGCGTTTCAACTTCTTTACCAGCTGTCATAATTAAATCGGCAAACTCATCTACTACTAATACGATATAAGGTAAAAAGCGGTGTCCGTTTTCAGGATTTAATTTACGTTGTTTAAATTTCTCATTGTATTCTTTAATGTTTCTAACCATTGCATCTTTCAACAATGTGTAGCGATTATCCATCTCTATACACAACGAATTTAAGGTATTGATAACTTTGGTGTTATCTGTAATGATCGCATCTTCTGAATCTGGAAGTTTAGCTAAATAGTGACGTTCAATTTTATTAAATAACGTCAATTCTACTTTTTTCGGGTCAACCAATACAAACTTAACTTCCGCTGGGTGTTTTTTGTATAACAGAGAAGTCAGTAAGGCATTCAAACCAACAGATTTACCTTGTCCTGTTGCTCCTGCCATCAGTAAGTGAGGCATTTTTGCTAAGTCAACTACAAATGTTTCGTTAGAAATCGTTTTACCAAGTGCAACTGGTAATTCCATTTCTGCATTTTGAAATTTTGGAGATGCGATAACACTTCTCATTGATACTATAGAAGGTTTGTTGTTTGGTACCTCAATACCAATGGTACCTCTACCTGGAATAGGAGCAATAATACGAATACCTAAAGCTGATAATGACAGCGCAATATCATCTTCTAAGTTTTTAATTTTTGAAATTCTTACACCTGCTTCTGGTACAATTTCATATAAGGTTACAGTAGGACCTACAGTTGCCTTAATTTGAGCAATGTCAATCTTATAGTTTTTAAGTGTATCTACAATTCTATTTTTATTTTCTTCTAATTCCTCTTGGTTGATTGTAATACCACCTGTTCCATAGTCTTTTAATAAGTCAATAGAAGGGAATTGATAATTTGATAAGTCTAAAGTAGGGTCAAACTCTCCAAAATCTCGTACTAATTTTGCTGCTAAGTTTTCTTCAACCGTACTTTCCTCCATTGGAGTTTCAATGACAAATTCATCTGTTGGCGTGTCTAAAATCATACCTTCAAAAGAAGTGTCTTTTTCTTTTGTCGATGATTTAACATCAAGGTTAAGTTCAGAACTATGCTCAATAGTTGGTTTTACATTTTTATGCTCAACAATAACACTTTGTTGTGGTTCAACAGGAGTTTGAATGCTAAAGTTTTCCTTCGATTTCTCTTGATTTATAATAGGCTCAGCTACTTTTTGTGGGGTAGGTGTAGCCTTTTCAGTTGTCTTAGCAGTGTTAGGAGCGTCAAATGTTTTTGGATCTTCTAAATGCTTTTTTCTAATGTTTTTAAACATTTCAGGCCATGCGCTAAGTTTCTCTTTAATTGCAGTAGGAGAAAGTCTAAAGCGAAAAAGGATAAACGAAAACCCTAAGAATAGTAGCAACAATACAGTTCCTGCCGTTCCAAGGTAATCCGTAAAATAATGATTAAGTTCATAACCAACAGTTCCTCCTAAAATAGGATTGTTATTCCAGAAAAAACCAAAGAATACAGAGAACAACAACATAGAAGATAAGTCCCAAAAGATCATTCGCTTAATTCTTTTGGCAGCAATATCAAAGAAAGCATAAACACCACTGTGAACTAACATTTTAGCAAAGAAGAAAGAGGCAATACCAAAACCTTTGAAAATAAAAATATGTGCAAAATACGCACCTACTTTACCTAACCAGTTTTCTACTGCAGCTTCTCTATCACCTAATAATGCAAGGTTGCTTTGATCTTCAATTCCTGTTACTATATATGAGATAAAGCTTAAACACAAAGCAATTCCACTAATGATTAATAGGATAGTAATAAGGAACTTACTGTTTCTTAGAACAGAAGTATCATATTTTTTAACAGGATCTTTTGTTGTAGTTGTTTTCTTTTTTGTTTTATTATCTTTTTCCATTTCAATTTTGATTCACAATAATGGCGTATTGTTTTTACTAAAGTAATTCTTTGACAATATAAAACTGTTATTAATGTTTAGTAAACTAATTCGTTTAGCAATATAAACATTAATAACAGTGTAGGAGTATAACGGCTTATTTTAAAGCTGTTAATGCTTTGTCGTAATTAGGTTCATCTGCTGTTTCAGCAACTTGTTCAGTATAGATTACTTTTCCTTCTTCATTGATAACAACGATTGATCTCGATAATAATCCTTTTAATGGACCATCTGCGAACAATACACCGTAATCTTTTCCAAATTGTCCGTCTCTAAAGTCAGACAACATTTCTACATTTTCAATTCCTTCTGCACCACAGAAACGTCCTTGTGCAAATGGTAAATCTCTTGAGATACACAATACAACTGTGTTTTCTAATTTAGCAGCATCTTGGTTAAAATGTCTAACAGATGTAGCACAAGTAGCTGTATCAACACTTGGAAAGATGTTTAAGATTACTTTCTTTCCTGCGTAATCAGCAAGTTTTTTGTCTGCTAATCCAGCTCCAACTAATTCAAAATTAGGAGCAATTGTGTTCACTGCTGGTAATTCACCAACTGTTTGAACAGGAGTATTTTTTAGTGTAACTGTTGCCATATTGTTTTTATTTATAGTCATACAAAAATATATAAAATTTGATAATTAATAGATGTTTGTATTGTTAGATATCTTAGCAAAGTGCACAAAAATTGAATATTTGTATAAGTTTAGGTTATGGCAAAAAAAAAGAGACTACAAAACGTAGTCTCTTTTTAAAATATATTGAAATGTTTTATTTATCAATTGATCCTAAAACTCTTTTCATAAAGCTATTTAAAGCTTCTTTTTGCGTTGCACCGTCTTTCATTAATTTCTGAACTTCAAGTGCTCCGTACATATTAGAGATAATTTCACCAATTACGTCAAGCTCTTCATCTTTCAAAGAAGGAACTTCAGTAAGGTTTTCTAATACCTCAATAGTTTCGATTACATAATCTTGGTCATTCTCCTCAATAAATTGAGTTAAATGCTTGATAACAGGTAATTTCATAGGTTATGGTTTTATGAAATTAAGCAATTTCGTTAACTAATTCGTTCAATACTTCAGCCTTGTTAGTCTGAGTTTGGTTCACTAATTTTCCGTTAACAAATGTAGCGAAAGTTGGTAAGTTACTTACATCAGCCAATTGTCTTGACTCAGGGAAGTTCTCAGCATCCGCAATAACGAAAGTCATTCCTTCTTTCTCATTAGCCAATTTTTTGAATTTTGGTTTCATGATTCTACAGTTACCACACCAAGAAGCTGCATATTGAACAACTACTTTTTCATTTGAATTTACAATCTCTTGTAAATTATCTTTATCTAGTTCTAAAAGCATTTTTTTATTTTTTTTCGTTAATAACTAAAAGGAGGTTATCCTTAGTTTTTACTTAAGTATTCAGCAACACCTTTTCTGTCAGCGTTCATTGCTTGTTTACCTTCTTCCCAGTTAGCTGGACATACTTCACCATGAGTTTGTACGTGAGTGTAAGCATCGATTAATCTGATGTACTCTTGTACGTTTCTTCCTAATGGCATATCGTTAACTGATTCGTGGAAGATTTTTCCTGACTCGTCTACTAAGTAAGTAGCTCTGTAAGTTACGTTAGATCCTTCGATTTGAACTGAATCTAATTCTTCGTTATAAACTTCGTTTTCAATATCTAAGATACCTAAAACTGAAGATAAGTTTCTTTGAGCGTCAGAAACGATTGGGTAAGTTACTCCTTCGATTCCTCCGTTATCTTTTGCAGTGTTTAACCAAGCAAAGTGTACTTCGTTAGTATCACAAGAAGCACCGATTACCATTGTGTTTCTTTTTTCGAACTCAGGTAAAGCAGCTTGGAAAGCGTGTAATTCTGTAGGACAAACAAAAGTAAAATCTTTTGGATACCAGAATAATAATACTTTTTTGTTATTTTTTGTAGCTTCTTCAAAAATGTTGATTTTTAAATCGTCACCCATTTCTGACATTGCGTCAACTGTAATGTTTGGAAATTTTTTACCTACTAAAGACATAATATTTATTTTTAAAGTTAATATTTCTTGTTTTGATTTCTGATACAAATGTAGGGCGAGTAGTAGAGGTAATCAATTATTTTTGATTATTGTTTTTTATAATCATATAAAGAAAACCTATGACTTACTTTTTTTACCCTTGTCTAATAAATTTTTATCCCAAGCCTTAAAAGACATCTGAAAGATATAAAGAAAAAGCCAATTTAAAAAATTGGCTTTGTTATAATAATACTAATTTATTTTTTTGCGAGTTTTCTAATTTTGAAATTTAACGCAGCGTATAGTAGCGTTACGAAAGGGCTCAAATAATTAAAGAATGCGTATGGTAGGTAAGTCATAGTCGGAATTCCCAATACCCCAGAGTGATATGCTCCACAAGTATTCCACGGAATAAGAACTGATGTTACTGTTCCTGAATCTTCTAATGTTCTACTTAAGTTTTCTGGCGCTAAGTCTTTTGCTTTATATGCCTCTGAAAACATTTTACCAGGTACTACAATTGACAAGTATTGGTCAGATGTCATCACGTTAATCGCTAAACAGCTGGCAACAGTACTTGCAAATAATCCAAATACATTGTTGGCAATGTTTAATAAGGCCATTGATATTTTCTGTAACGCTCCGATTGCTTCCATTGCACCACCAAAAAACATAGCACATAAGATCAACCAAACCGTGTTCAACATACTTGCCATTCCTCCTGCTTCAAATAATCCGTTAAGACTTTCAAGCGGTGATAAGATTCTAATGTCAGACGTTAAGGCAAGCATTACTCCTTTATATGCATTGTAGAAGTTGAATTCGTCTCCACCTGAAACTGCAATTACAATTGACGGTTGGAAGATTAAAGCAAACACTCCTCCTAATAAAGTACCGATTAATAGGGCAGCAATAGGTTGTACCTTTTTTACAATTAAAAAGATTACAAACGCAGGAACTACAAATAACCATGGCGTAATTAAGAAAGTATCTGAAATTGCTTTCAATGTTTCTGTTGTATCTACATCTCCAGAAGTCCCGTAAACAATTCCCAAACCAATGAATAATAACAAGGTTACAACATAAGTAGGTACTGTTGTGTACAACATATATTTAATGTGAGTAAACAAATCTGTTCCTGCCATTACTGGTGCTAAGTTTGTTGTATCTGAAAGAGGCGATAATTTGTCTCCAAAATAAGCTCCTGAGATAACAGCTCCACCGATAACCCCTAAAGGCATACCTAAAGCGTTTCCAATTCCAACTAACGCAATACCTACTGTTGCAGAAGTAGTCCAAGAACTACCTGTAGCAATAGAAATGATAGAAGTAATGATAACACACGCAGGTAAGTAAATAGCAGGGTGTAATATTTTTAGTCCGAAATAAATCATATTAGGGATAATACCACTTAATAGCCACGTTCCTGATAATGCACCTACTAATAATAAGATGAATACAGCACCAGAAGTATCTTTAACGTTATTGGTAATTTGGTTCAGAATTTTGTCATAAGACACTCTGTTGTATAAACCAACACCTGTAGCAATTGCTCCTCCTATAAGTAAAATGAACTGATTTGTTCCCGACAGCGCGTCATCCCGGAATACAAACACATTAACAGCTAATAAGGCAACTAAGATAATTACAGGTATTAGCGATTGAAGTAATGTGATTGGTTTCTCTGCTTTGTCGTGAATTTTTTCCATTTATTTAAAATTAAATCATATTTACTTGCGAAAGTACGTATTTTATTGATTAATGTAATAAAAAAAGAAAGATTATAGTAATCTTTAGTAGAAAATAATTTAGGGTAGAAGGTTGATATTTAGTTTATTAAGAAATAATTTACAGAAAATAAATTTATGAGAATAAAAAGTATTGTTAAAAAGCAAATTATTTATTATATTTACTGAATACTATAAAGTAATTTATATAGTATTACTTTACGTTTTTTAGTCATTTAAAATTAACGTATAGGTATAAAAATATTGTTGTTTTGATGTTTTTAGAGGGACATCATCTAAAGGCTACTTATCCACAAAATAAGTAGCTTTTTTTGTGTTTTCACTCTACCTTTGTATGAACTAAAAAAAACAACAATATGATCGTTCGTAACAAGAAGCATATTTTACAAATGCTTTTTATCTGGAAGGGGTCTGTTTTGAAAAAAATTGCCCCTACTTTGTTAGCTATCTTTCTTTTTTCTTGGTTAGTTTATTTCTGTCACTATCTATTTCCTGATGTAATTATACCTTTAAATGTTGGAGCATTCGCTTTGGTGGGTATTTCATTAGCCATATTCTTAGGGTTTTGTAATAGCGCTGCTTATGACCGATTTTGGGAAGGTCGTAAACAGTGGGGGAGCTTAGTCATTCACACCCGTTCCTTAGCTTTCCAAATTCAAAACTATATTCAAGAAAACGAACAGTTTACCAAAAAAGACAAGGAGGAGGGAATTAAACTTATCTTTGCTTTTTGCTATGCGCTAAACTTGCAATTGAGAGAAAAGCAGGATTATGAAATCTTAAAAAAATATTTGTCGCAAGAGGTTTATGATACTTTGTTGACTAAAAAATTCAAACCAACTTTTTTATTGAATGAGTTGACTGCTTGGATTGCAAAGCAACATAGAGAAGGGCGTATGGATTCAATTACTTTGACAAGAATTGATGAGAATTTAGATCAAATGTCTATTGTACTTGGGGCTTGTGAGCGTATTGTACATACTAAAATTCCGTTTGTTTACTTCGTTATTCTACACCGTACCGTGTATATCTACTGCTTTATTCTTCCTTTTGGATTGATTGATTTAATCATTTGGGTAATGCCGTTTTTCGTAACGTTTGTAGCGTATACCTTTATTGCGTTAGATGCCGTTGTGGCTGAAATTGCAGAACCTTTTGGTGAAGAGGAAAACGATTTAGCATTAGATCAAATGTGCGCGAATATTGAGTATTCAATTTGTGAAATATCGGATATGCCAACGCCTATCTTATTGTCACACGACCACAATTATATCGTTAGATAAAAACGTTTTTTTAAATAAAATAGGAAGGGATATCGCAAAAGGATATCCTTTTTTTATGGGCGATTTTCTCTGAATTAGGCGATTGTCAATAGGGATTAAAGAGTAGAATAAGGGGAGTTTTAATAGGACCATGTTCGGGACATCTTCGAGATATGTTCGGGATAAGTTCGGAAAAAGGCCTTTTTTCCGAAGGAGTGTCGAATTTGTGTGGTCTATGTTTAGAACCAGTTACGGACAGTATAGGACGTTGTATTGTCTGAAAGTAGGCTGTAACTGTATTTAAACCAGGAATGGGGCGCTTGTATTGCGTTGTTGTGTTATTCTTTTTAAACTCGGGTTAGGGAGGTTAGCTAAGAAATATATTCCCTGCATATACTGGATTAACATAGAATCACAACGGCTTTTTGTGGTATAAGTGATCGGGAGTTTATAAGAGGATTGAGCATATAATGTTTTTTGGTGTGTTGTGTAAAATTGAATCATAATTCCTGTGTTTGTAGTTTCTAAAGCAAAATTAATACTAACGGCAAATACTTTTTTTCAAAGTGGTTATTTTGACATCATTTGCTATCAAATGACATCAAATGCACTATTAACTCTGTCCTACTTTTGCACTCAACTGTTCGCAATCCCTTATAAACAAAGGGATTGTCATAACCTCATATGTACATTAGTCGAAGATAACTCGGAGATAAGTCGTAGATACCTCACCTAAAGGCCTTTTTCGCGAACGAAATACGACTTATTTACGACTCATTTACGATTAATTCCCATAGGAAACCATTGAAAGTGGCGTGGTTACTGACTTACAGCCAAATTGAGGCTTTTTGAGAAATAGGGGCCAACTATGCGTTTAGTGTTTTTATTCTTTATCGATTTGTTTTGGTTTAAGGGAATCCACTTAGGTGTAAATCGCTTATCGCAAGTGTTTTTGAAGATTATAAGTAAAGTAGTAATTATTGCGAACTACTCTTAGGAAATAAAAAAAGGTGAAAATAAAAAGGGTTATTACTGTTTTTGACGTAATAACCCTTTTTACTATTGACCGATCACTATTCAAATATAGGAGTGATGGTATAGGAAAGTTTGATTGTTTAAACTTCTTTATTTTGTTTTTTGCGCACCAAATACCAAGCGTATAAAGTGATGCAAGGAATGATAATCCAAAAGATATCAATGATAAGAATATCGTAATACTGATTTTTCCAATTTGTCCAAAACCAAGTACCTGTTACAATTCCATTTGTAATTGGAATCAATAAACCGATTGCACTTCCTACTAGTAAGCAGTCTCTATTTGTTTTATACAAGCTTTTTCTTGCTGCTAATACAATTGTCAAGGCAAGCCAAGTGTAGAAATAAAACGAATAGATAAAAGTTTGTCCTCCCGTTGGGTTTAGCTTAACTGCAATGAACGCTAAAGCTGTTACGGGGTACATTGATAAGCAAATCGACAAGTATATATTGGTTAACCAGAAGTTGAACTTGCGCTTTTTCTCAGGTACATTCTTTTTATCTCTGGCTACTAACCATATTAAAACCCCTGAAATAATCACAAAACAACCTGCTATTCCAATTAAAAAGTAAATAATGCGAGTTGCATATCCTCCAAATGAACCAAAGTGTAACACATACATCAAGTTTGAAACTACTTCACTGTAAGTAGAGCTATCGTTTGGATTAGCTTTTTCTTCTATTTCACCGGTTGCAACTGTATAAATGATTTCACCTCTACTGTTGAATTGTTTATGTTCAGAAACCTTTCCGAGTAATTTAACCTGCATATTTTGGTCGCCATAATTACTAACTTCAACAAAGGTGATGATCCCATCTTCCCATTTTTGTAAAGTTTCTTGTACATAGCTATTGATGTCAACGTGTTGTTTTAGGGGAGTATTCGTGAAAGACATTTCTAATTTTGGGCCTTTTCTGCCACCTACTTCTGCTTGGAGTTTTTGGGTATCACCTCCATATCCTAACGAGGCTATCGCATTTGCAAAAAAGTAAGAAGTCAAGAAGAAATAAGAGCCAGAAATAGCAAAAATAAATAAGAATGGAGAAGTTAATACACCTAAAGCTGTGTGTAAATCAGTCCAAACTGTTTTTAGTTTTTCCCAAGGTCTAAAAACATAAAAATTAGAAACTATTTTTTGCCAATGTACAAGTACTCCTGTTATTAGAGCGATAAGAAAGGTAAAAGCAACGATTCCTGCAATTAAGTATCCTAAAGGTATACTGAAGTTTGCTAAACTATTAACAGGCGCTAAAAAGTGTAAACGATATAGAAATTCACCCAATGAGTATTGTTCTGCATAGCTTTTACTTTCATCAGATAGGGTATCATACATTACGAACCCACGTTCAGCTGCTTTTGGATTAAGGGTGTCTTTTGAAGGAGAAACTACAAGTCCGATTATGCGACTTTTATAACCAAGTCTAAAGCTGACGTTTCTTCCGTATAAACCATATTGGTTATTAAGGGAATCAGCAATAGTATTATAGTTAAGAGTATTTGAAGCAAATGCTCCTTTTGGCGTATTGTTTTGCCAATTGTTTATTTCGTTTTTAAAGAAGGCAAAAGAACCTGCAAAAAAGAAAACGAAAAGTACTGCAGTAATAATAATTCCACTTAAGGTATGTAAGTGAAAGTACTTATTGTAGTTTCTTATATTCATATGGGGTGTGGCGTAATTGTCTTAGATATTGATAGGTTGTATTAAATAAGGCAGGTAAAAAAGAATAGCGAGACCACTATATAATGCCCAAATTTTATAACCACTTTTTGCTATAAAAGCAAGGATAAATAGTGTTGCCCATAATACAAAACCTGTTATAAACATTGTAGTGTATATGGGTTTAGCATCTAAAAAATACATGAAAAACATGTGAAAGGTAACTGTTAAAAAGAATCCACCAATACAACCTGCCGTAAACTTTAAAAATCGTTGCCAAGGCGAAGTTTCTAAATGTTTTTTGTTTGCTGGCATAATTTTAGAAGAGTATAAATTCAAATAATAAACAAACACCAATTAAGCTTAGTACTTGCGTGTATTTCATTGAAATGGTAGGGTAGATAGCTACAACAGCAGAACCGATAAACATCAGATATAATATAAATGTAAGGGATCCTACACCAATACCTTCGTAAGCGATTTCTGTTAATAGTGTAATAACTAATAATGAATAAGCAATACGCTTAGATAAGATTTTGTTTTCTCTTAGCCAATCTGTAAACGGACAACGTTTGTTGAACTTAACTTTTTTAGAGCTGTTGTACAGCATAAAAAAACTTAATGCTGCTATTCCGAACAATAGTGTATACATCATTATTTAGATTAATTAAAAACAAAGGTAGTCCTATTTTTTAAAACTTGGTGATTTTTTGTAAAAAAAATCTAACAATAGTGGGACGTCACAAAGATATTAGGATGTTTTTAGGGGGGAATAGGATATGTTTTTTAACTTTTTGTTAATAAAAAATATCTTATTTTGGGTATTATTTTTTTTCTATTGTAATATATATTTGCGTACTTTTTATTTATTAATGTATGGGTGATTTTGAAGTAAATCCATTTTATGAGTTAATTATAGACGATTTAGTAAATCGTAAATACTCAGTTATTGATTGTTTTTTCTCAGAAGAGGAGATCAATCTGCTTAGGGCAAATTTGTTTTTGAAACAAGATTTGGAAAATTTCAAAAAAGCAGCAATTGGGCAAGCTTCAGAAGAGCAAATAGTGGAAGAAATCCGTGGAGACTCTATTTTATGGCTTGATGAAAAGAAACCAGATGAAGTAGAGAAGATGTATTTTGATAAGGTTAATACCTTTATTGAATATATTAATCGCACCTGCTATTTGGGAATTCAAGAAGGGGAGTTTCATTATGCTTGTTACCCAAAAGGGACATTTTATAAAAGACATTTAGATGTTTTTCATACGGATACACGTAGAACCCTTTCAGTGGTGTTGTATTTGAATGAGCAAGACTGGACTCCTGCAAATGGTGGGGAGTTAGCTTTGTATCTTCAAAATGAAGATGGAACAGAAAGAGAAGAGATTGTTCAGCCTTTGCCAGGGCGTTTGGTTGTGTTTGATAGTAAGTATATTGAACACGAAGTTAAGATGGTAAATTATCCGAGATACAGTATCACAGGATGGTTAAAAACGAGATAAAAGAATTAAAGCTGCCTCTTTTTACGGAGACAGCTTTTTTTCTAAGTGATACTTTTAGTTTTACAACGGAATCTTATTGTAAATCACTTAAATCGAATATAACTCTTGTCGAGTTCTATTGGGATTTGATTTGTGGAGATTTTAAAATGTTTTTATGGGAACGACAATTAGCCTGACTAAGCTCTTTGTATTTTTAATCCTTCCACCTTTGTCTAACAACTTTGACAGCTCATACCTATTATTTGCTATATTATTTGCCGTTTATTAACTTGTTAGCTTATTTTTGTAATACAAAGATAGAGTAAGCCTAATGTGTTTATGTTATACTAATCGTGGGATTGTTTGCACTAATCGTGGTTTTTTATCTTTTTTATCTTTCTTAATAATATAAATTATGTTTGATTTTAGATTAAAAGTTTTTTACACAGTTGCCAAAAGGGGGAGTTTTACAAAAGCTGCTAAGGAATTATTGATTTCTCAACCTGCTGTAACGAAACATATTCAAGAAATTGAGTCGTCTTATCAGACAAAATTGTTCTTAAGAGATGGGATGAAAATTAGCCTGACTGAGGCTGGACAATTGCTGTTTGGTTATGCGGAAGAAATATTCTCTATTTATAGAAATTTAGAGTTTGATATTCACGCTTTGAATGCTAAAATGGACGGTAGTTTGTGTGTTGGTGCCAGTACGACGGTTTCTCAATATGTGTTACCTCCTTTATTGGCTGAGTTTCGAAAAAAGGTAAACGACTTACACCTTGATTTGTTTTCCGATAATACTACGGCTATTGAAAATCTTTTGTTGAGCAAGAGTATTGATGTTGGAATTGTTGAGGGCTTTTCTAAAAACCCACAAATAAAGTATATTGATTTTATTAAAGATGAGATTGTCTTGGTGTGTGGTAGCGCTAATCCTTTGGCAAAAAGGGGAGTTATTAAAGCGGATGAATTAAAGGATTTGACGTTTTTATTGCGCGAAACAGGTTCGGGTACATTAGATGTAGTGGGCGCTCAGTTAAAGGAAGTGGGAATCAACATCAACGATTTGAATAATGAAATGAATTTTTCAAGTACGGAGAGTATTAAAATGTATTTAATGCATTCGGATAGTGTTGCTTTTTTATCAATACACGCCATATTGAAGGAATTGCGTTATAATGAACTGACGGTTATTGATGTAGAGGGATTGGAAATAACGCGTAATTTCTCTGTTATACAGCGTCAAGGACAGGAGAGTGCCTTGGTGGAATTGTTTACGCGATTTGTTACAACGCATAACGTGAAGTTATAGCCTATAACTATTATGTATTTTCTTTTGGTTGCTGTACAGCCGACCTTTGTGGCTGTAAAACAACGAAACAAATGTCTTTAAACACAAATACATCACTGAGCAAAGTAATTTTAATAGGATTGGCTATTTTAAGTTTATTTCCTTTTGTAAATTCTGCTACAGCTTTAATTTTAGGGATTGTATACGCCCAGATTTTTGAAAATCCGTATGCTAAACAAACTAAAAAGACAACGGGACTCCTATTAAAGGTAGCTGTGGTAGGTCTTGGGTTTGGAATGAATATCTACAGTGCATTATCAGCAGGTAAGGATGGGTTTATTCTAACTGTTTTTTCTATTTTCTTAACGTTAGGTCTTGGGTTTATTCTTGGAAAGGCTTTTAAAATTGACAAGAAGATTTCTTATTTAATTTCTTCAGGTACTGCTATTTGTGGAGGAAGTGCTATTGCGGCTGTTTCTCCTGTGATTAAAGCAGATGAAAAGCAGATTTCTGTTGCTTTGGGAATTGTTTTTATCTTAAACTCTATTGCCTTGCTTATTTTCCCACCGATAGGTCATTATCTTGGAATGAGTCAGATTGACTTTGGATTGTGGTCTGCGATTGCTATTCACGATACGAGTTCGGTTGTAGGAGCTGCTGCTAAGTATGGAGATGAAGCGTTAGAAGTAGCTACTACGGTTAAGTTAGCTCGTGCTTTATGGGTGATTCCGGTTGCTTTCTTGTCAACTGTACTTTTCAAAAATAAAGGAGGAAAAGTGAAGTTGCCTTATTTCATTGGTTTCTTCGTTTTAGCGATGTTAGCTAACTCTTATATTCCGTTTGTACAGCAAATAGGACCTTATATTGTAGAGGTTTCTAAAGCGGCATTAACATTGACTTTGTTTTTAATTGGTACTTCTCTGTCTTATCGCACAGTAAAATCAGTGGGAATGAAACCCTTGTTAGAAGGAGTAGGGTTATGGGTATTTATATCAATTACCTCTTTATTGTATATACTTTATATAAACTAAGTAGTTGGTTTATTACTTTTAATTATAAGAAAGCACTTGTTACACTCTAACAGGTGCTTTTTGTTTTGGGGAATGCGTGATGCGTGAAACGTGAAACGTGAAAGGTGAAGTGTGATGAATGATGTGTGATGTGTGAAAGGTGATACGTGAAAGGTGAAAGGTGATGAGTGAAGTGTGATGATTGAAACGTGAAAGGTGATGAGTATCTCTAAATATGGATGGTGTAGGGATAAAAAAAATAGGATACTTTGCAGTATCCCATTTTTCCGGTTTATTCATCATACTTGGATTACTCCAAGATTAAAGGGCTTTTCTATTGGAGCGTGATTAGCTGCTTCAATACCCATTGAGATCCACGTTCTTGTATCCAGTGGATCAATTATAGCGTCTGTCCACAATCTCGCTGCCGCATAATACGGAGAAACTTGATTGTCGTATTTCGCTTTAATTTTGTCAAATAATTCTTGTTCTTTTTCCGGAGTTAATTCTTCGCCTTTTGCTTTTAATGAAGAAGCTTCAATTTGCAATAATACTTTGGCAGCTTGCGAACCACCCATTACAGCTAATTCAGCACTTGGCCAAGCAAAGATTAAGCGTGGGTCATAAGCTTTACCACACATAGCGTAGTTTCCAGCTCCGTAAGAGTTTCCTACAACTACTGTAAACTTAGGAACTACAGAGTTAGCAACGGCATTTACCATTTTAGCTCCGTCTTTAATAATTCCACCGTGTTCAGATTTAGAACCTACCATAAATCCAGTAACATCTTGTAAGAATACAAGTGGAATTTTCTTTTGGTTACAGTTCGCGATAAAGCGAGTAGCCTTGTCTGCTGAGTCAGAATAAATCACTCCACCAAACTGCATTTCTCCTTTTGTCGTTTTCACAACTTTACGTTGGTTAGCCACAATACCTACAGCCCAACCGTCAATGCGAGCATATCCAGTAATGATTGTTTGTCCGTAACCTTCTTTGTATTGTTCAAACTCAGAATCGTCAACTAATCGTTTGATGATTTCAAGCATATCGTACTGTTCCGTACGTGCTTTAGGCAAGATACCATAGATATCTTTAGGATCTAAAGCCGGTTTCTTAGGTTTGATTCTGCTATATCCTGCTTTGTCAAAATCGCCAATTTTATCAACGATGTTTTTGATTTTATCCAGAGCGTCTTTATCATCAGCTGCTTTATAATCTGTAACACCAGATATTTCGCAGTGCGTAGTAGCCCCACCTAATGTTTCGTTGTCAATATTTTCTCCGATTGCAGCTTTCACCAAATAGCTACCTGCTAAAAAGATACTTCCTGTTTTATCAACGATTAAGGCCTCGTCACTCATAATAGGAAGGTAAGCACCACCGGCAACACAACTACCCATTACAGCGGCAATTTGAGTAATACCCATACTGCTCATAATAGCGTTGTTTCTAAATATGCGTCCGAAGTGTTCTTTATCTGGGAAAATTTCATCTTGTAGTGGTAAATAAACCCCTGCACTATCTACTAAATAGATGATCGGAAGTTTATTTTCGATGGCAATTTCTTGTGCTCTTAAGTTTTTCTTACCTGTAATTGGAAACCAAGCCCCTGCTTTTACAGTTGCGTCATTGGCAACAACGATACATTGTTTACCTTTAATATATCCAATTTTTACAACTACACCACCAGACGGACATCCACCGTGTTCTTGGTACATATCCTCACCAACGAAAGCTCCGATTTCAATACTCGACGCTTTGTCATCTAAAAGATAATCAATGCGCTCTCTTGCGGTTAACTTTCCTTGTTCGTGTAGTTTGGCAATTCTTTTGTCACCACCACCTTTTTTTACTTTGACTAATTTGCGTTTCAAATCAGACAATAAAAGCTTGTTGTGGTCTTCGTTTTTATTGAAGTTTATATCCATAGTTTGATCGGTTATTTCTACGCTTTTCTTTCAGTTTCGCTAAAATACAAAATTATAGTTCATATAAAACATTAGGTATGATTTTTGGTCTTGACAAAAAAATAACGTGATGGATACACATAGAATAGTATAAATAATGTACTTTTGTCTCCGTTTTTTATCATTATATATAATGTCGCTAAATAGTATTTTTCAGTTTTTGGTGCCAAAGGATAAAGTATTTTATCCTTTATTCGAAAAGGCATCTATTAAGATTAAGTCACTTTCACAAACATTGCACGAGGCAGTAAATGCTCCTGCAAAAGAAAGAGAGAAATTATTAAAAGATGTAGAGGTTATCAAACAAGACATCGAAGCAATTGCTCAAACGACGAGAATTGAATTAGGTAAAAATTTTATTACTCCTTTTGATAGAGAGGATATTCACAACCTAATTACAGCAGTTGACGCTGTAGCCGATCATTTATCAGATGCTGCATCTCGTATGAGATTGTACCAAATTGATAAAATTACAAAACCATTAAGAAAGCTTACAGAAGCTAACTTAGAGGCTTGTAGTGAGGTTTCTCGTGGTCTTTTAGAATTAAAAGATATGAAGAACTTACCTGCATTGGCTGAGGTTTGTAAGAATATTTCACGTTTAGAGCGTAAAGCTGATAAGGTATTTGACAAAGCAGTAGCTGATATCTTTGAAAATGAAAGTAATGCAATAGAAATTATTAAGTATAAAGAAGTTATGTCTGCGTTAGAGACTGCTACAGATAGCTGTAGAGACGTTGCTAACGTGTTAGAGACTATCACGGTAAAATATTCTTAATTAACTATAACCATTACTTATGGAATTTTTCTATGAAATGCTAACTAATCAAAGCGGTATTATGCTGATTACGATTATCGTATTAGCATTAGGTTTTGATTACATAAACGGATTTCACGATGCAGCCAATTCTATTGCAACTATTGTAACAACGCGTGTTTTAACGCCTGTTCAAGCTGTAATTTGGGCAGCTGCATTTAACTTCGTTGCTTATTTTATTTCTCTTTATATAATAGGGGAGTTTAAAATTGGTAATACAATTGCTAAATCCATTAATGAGAACTTCATTACATTAGAAGTAATCTTTGCCGGATTGGTAGCAGCAATTATTTGGAATTTAATGACGTGGAAGTTGGGTATCCCTTCTTCGTCTTCACATACGTTAATAGGTGGATTTATCGGTGCGGCTGTAGCTCACGCTGGTGGATTAAGCGTTGACGGAATAGATGTTATCGTTTATTCTAAAGTAGTGCCTATTTTCTTGTTTATTTTTGGAGCACCTTTCTTAGGGATGTTCTTAGCTTATTTTATCACAGTTGCTATTCTGTGGATATGTAGAAAACAAGCGCCTCATAAATGTGAGGTGTGGTTTAAACGTCTTCAGTTAGTTTCTTCTGCTTTGTTCTCATTAGGACACGGGGGGAATGACGCACAGAAAGTAATGGGTATTATTGGTGCTGCGGTTATCTTTTACCACATTAATGTAGATATGGACCCTGCTTATATGGTTAGTGGTGTTGATACATTCAAATTGTTCGTAGAACACTGGTGGTGGGTTCCTTTAGCTTCATTCGTATTCATTGGTCTTGGTACTTTATCAGGAGGATGGAAGATTGTAAAAACAATGGGATCTAAGATTACTAAGGTTACGCCTTTAGAAGGGGTAGCAGCTGAAACAGCAGGGGCAGTTGCCTTATATGTTACAGAGCACTTAGGTATTCCTGTTTCTACAACACATACGATTGCAGGTTCTATCATCGGGGTTGGGGTTACAAAACGTATCTCAGCAGTTCGTTGGGGAGTAACGATTAACTTGTTATGGGCTTGGGTATTAACCATTCCTGTTTCTGCAATTATTGCAATGGTAGTTTACTATATTATATCGCTATTTTTATAGTAGGTAGGATATATTAGATATAAAAAAACGGAGTAGTCTTTCAAAGGCTACTCCGTTTTTTATTTGTACTTGCTTATTCTTCTTCTCGTTGTCCCATCATCATTAGATAAGCTTTTAAGAATTCGTCAATCTCTCCGTTCATCACAGAGTCAACATCTGTTGATTCATATTGCGTACGGACATCTTTTACAAGTTTGTATGGATGCATCACGTAGTTTCTAATCTGTGAACCCCATTCAATCTTTTTCTTATTCGCTTCAATCTCATCGCGCATTGCTTGTTTTTTCTTCAACTCAATTTCGTAAAGTTGCGATTTTAAAAGCTGCATGGCTTTGGTCTTGTTATCTAACTGTGATCTCGTTTCAGAGTTTTCAATGATAATTCCAGTAGGGTGGTGGCGTAAACGAACAGCTGTTTCAACTTTGTTTACATTCTGACCTCCAGCACCACTTGAACGCATTGTTTCCCATGAAATGTCAGCTGGACTAATTTCAATCTCGATTGTGTCATCCGCAAGAGGATAAACATAAACAGAGACGAAAGATGTATGTCGTTTGGCATTACTGTCAAAAGGCGAGATACGAACTAAACGGTGAACACCATTTTCTCCTTTCAAATAACCAAAAGCAAATTCTCCGTCAAACTCTAAAGTTACTGTTTTAACTCCAGCAACCTCCCCTTCTTGGTAGTTTAACTCTTTTACTTTTACGCCATTCTTTTCTCCCCACATGATGTACATACGCATCAACATAGCAGCCCAATCACAACTTTCAGTTCCTCCAGCTCCAGCAGTGATTTGCAATACAGCACTCATACTGTCACCTTCGTCAGAAAGCATATTTTTAAACTCAAGTTCCTCAACGATTTCTCGAGTTTTATTGTATTGTGCTACAACTTCTTCTTCGGTAGATTCTCCTTCAGCATAAAACTCAAGAAGTATCTGTAATTCCTCTAAATTTGCTTTAGCATTTTCATACCCTTCAACCCATTTCTTTTTGGATTTCAGTGCTTTAACGATTACTTCGGCCTCTTTAGGGTTGTTCCAAAAATCAGGAGCAAAGGTCTTTTCTTCCTCGTTTGTGATCTCAATTAACTTCTTATCGACGTCAAAGATACCTCCTTAACGCACCAAGGCGATCAATAATATCCTTCTGTTGTTCTGTGGTTACCATAATTTTTAATACTTTTATACCACAAAAATACTTATTCCTATCAATTTATGGAAATTAATTTAGTAAGTGATACAATCACTAAGCCTACGCCTGAGATGTTAAACTACATGATGAAAGCAAGGGTAGGTGATGATGTTTATAAACAAGACGGTAGTACTAATGAGTTGGAAGTAGCTGTAGCAGAGTTGTTTGGTATGGAAGCAGCGCTGTTTTTTCCCTCAGGTACAATGGCAAATCAAGTTGCAATTAAGTTACATACACAGCCTGGAGACCAGTTAATCTGTGACAAAACTTCTCATATAAATCTTTTTGAAGGAGGAGGAGTTGCTGTACATAGTGGGGTTACTTGTGCTTTAGTAGATGGTGTTCGCGGTAGAATTACGGCAGACCAAGTGTTACAACACTACAATGAACCTAATAATATTCACTTGCCAAAAACAACATTAGTAAGTTTAGAGAATACAACTAATCTTGGAGGTGGTGCTTGTTATGAAATGCAAGAGTTAGAACGCATCCGCGAGGTGTGTGATGATAAAGGATTGAAGTTGCACTTAGATGGGGCAAGATTGTGGAATGCTTTAGTAGCAAAATCACAACATCCAAGTCAGTTTGGAGCTTTATTCGATACTATTTCTGTTTGTTTTTCAAAAGGATTAGGAGCGCCGATTGGTTCTGTGTTGTTAGGATCAAAAGCAGATATTCAAAAAGCATTGCGCATCCGTAAGTTAATGGGAGGTGGAATGCGTCAAACGGGATATTTAGCAGCAGCAGCTTTATTCGCTTTAAAGAACAATGTAGGTAGATTGCAAAGAGATCATTTCAGAGCGAAGCAAATAGAGATGATTTTAAACAAGAAACTTTGGATAGGTGAGGTTTTGCCTGTGCAAACGAATATCGTTGTTTTTAAGCTAAAAGAACCGGTTCTAAGCAAGTTGTTTGTAGACAAGTTGAAACAAAAAAACATATCTATTAGTGATATGGGAGGTGGATGGCTTCGAATGGTAACCCATTTAGATTACCGCGAAGTAATGCATGAGTATGTATTAGAAGCACTCTCAAAACTAGAATTATAGCATAAGAAGTCATTCCGCAAGGAGTGACTTTTTTATTTAAGATATTTTAGTTTTTTACTTAGACAAAATGAATTACCTTTGTTTAGAATTAAATTAAATAATGGAAAAACTTAAGCAACGCTGGGGGGTAACATCCAATTTTCAATTGACAGTTATCTTTATTGTTTTCGCAATTACTGGTTCAACATCAGCCTACATATCTAAGCCTATTTTATCATATATTGGAATAGAAAGAGATGGGATGTATCCGTTTCTTTATTGGATTTTATACATTGTTTTGATATTACCTGTTTACAAGGTTTTATTGCTGTGTATTGGTACATTGTTTGGACAACGCGTGTTTTTCTGGAACTTCGTAAAGAAAATGTTACGCAGTATGGGAATGGGCTTTATATTGCCTAAGGAGAAGAAAGAATAGGTGTTTGGTTGTAAACCACACGGAATATATACAAAAAGAGCAGCTTTTATAAGCTGCTCTTTTTTAGTTTTTATGTATAATGAAAATACACGGTCTTTTGTGTAAATCTACTTTTGTATTCTTCCATTGAGAAGCAGGTTTGGTCGAGATAAACTCTGTTTCTAATGTAATGTCACAAGCCACGCAAACTAAGGTGTTTGGGTTTAAGATTTGTGCCATATCTTGTAATAATTGGTTATTTCTATACGGCGTTTCAATAAACAATTGAGATTGATTCTTTTCTTGTGATAATCTTTCCAAGCCTTTTAGCGCATTCTTCTTTTCTGCTTTGTCAATTGGCAAGTATCCGTTGAAAGCAAAACTCTGACCATTCATACCTGAAGCCATTACTGACAATAGGATAGAAGATGGACCTACAAGTGGTGTTACTTTGATATTGCGCTTATGTGCTAAATCAACGATTACAGCACCAGGGTCTGCTACTCCAGGACATCCTGCTTCACTCATTACACCAACGCTTTTACCTTCTAATAACGGCTTGATGTAATCTTTGTATTCACTTGTTGTCGTGTGCTTGTTTAACGGGAATAAAATAAGTTCTGATTGTTTCTTTTCAGGACAAATACTTTTGATAAAACGCCTTGCTGTCTTTTCATTTTCTACGATGAAAATATCAAGCATTTCAATAGCGCGTTTTACTGTTTGTGGTAACACATCAAGAGGATTAGTTGTTTCTCCTAATGTAATTGGTATAAGGTATAAAGTACCTGTAGGTGATTGATTTGTCATGAATAGTGTATTCTATAAATAGTTGTACAAAGGTAAAGATAAAGAATAGTACAAAAAAGAAAAGGAAGAAAATGACTTTCTTCCTTTTACTAAATATATCTAAGATTGTAAATCTTTGGCTATTACGTTACAAGCATCGTCTAACATTTTATAGACGTGGTAAAAACCTCCTGGACCTCCAAAGTACGGATCAGGTACTTCTTTATTTGAACCAGGGTGTAGTTCATTTAATATGAGTTTTACCTTTTGTTTAGCTTCTTCATTAGGGGCTAATTTAATTACGTTGTCATAATTAGATTGGTCCATAACGTAGATTCTGTCAAACTCAGTAAAATCGTTTATGCTAAATTGACGAGCTCTTTGGGTAGTTAAATCAATGTCATAATGCGAAGCAACTTCTATAGATCTTGGATCAGGTTGTTGTCCGATATGCCACGCACCCGTTCCTGCTGAGTCAACAAAAAAACTTTCTTTCGAAAGTTTTGATTGTAGGATACCCTCTGCTAATGGAGAACGGCAAATATTACCTAAGCAAACCATCAAAACTTTAGCTTTCATTACATACTAAATTTAAGATTAATATCGTCGTGATATTTTTTAAACTCTTTGTCTGTTTCAAGTAGGTTGTCAATCGTTTTACAAGCGTGTAATACAGTTGCGTGATCACGATCTCCAATTTGAGAACCAATACTTGCTAAAGAAGACTTTGTGTATTTTTTAGCAAAGAACATAGCAAGTTGTCTTGCTTGTACAATGTTTCTCTTTCTTGTTTTAGAACGAAGTGTTTCTGTATCCATTTGGAAATAGTCAGATACCACTTTTTGAATATAATCGATAGAGATTTCTCTCTTAACATTTTTAACGAATTTCTCAACTACGCTTCTTGCAAGGTCAATTGTAACTTCGCGTTTGTTGAATGAAGACTGTGCAATTAATGAAATAATAGCACCTTCTAATTCACGGATGTTAGAATTTACATTTTTAGCAACGTATTGAATAATGTCTTTCGGCATTTCAACACCATCGCGGTATAAAAGGCTTTCAACGATTCTAACACGCGTTTCAAAATCTGGGTGCTGAATTTCAGCAGATAATCCCCATTTAAAACGAGATAATAAACGTTGTTCGATGTCTTGCATATCAACAGGTGCCTTATCTGAAGTCAAGATAACTTGTTTACCATTTTGGTGTAAATGGTTAAAGATATGGAAGAATACATCTTGCGTACCTGATTTACCAGATAAGAATTGAATATCATCGACAATTAATACATCAATTAACTGATAGAAATAAATAAAATCATTTCTTGTTTGCTTACGTACAGAGTCAACATATTGTTGTGTAAATACTTCAGCAGAGATGTATAAAACAGTCTTCTCAGGGTATAAGTCTTTAATCTCAACTCCAATAGCGTGAGCTAAGTGAGTTTTTCCTAAACCTACTCCTCCGAATATTAATAATGGGTTGAATGATGTACCTCCAGGTTTGTTAGCTACAGCTAAACCTGCTGAACGTGCTAAACGGTTTGAATCACCTTCTAAGAAGTTATCAAATGAATAATTTGAATTTAATTGTGACTCAATCTTAACATTGCGAATTCCAGGAATTACAAAAGGGTTTTTTAATTCTGGATTCTTATTTTGTACAGGTACGTCTAATTCTTGTGGTTTAACAGGGCTTCTTTGAGCACTCGGTAATTGTTCTGTATAAGGTTGTTTTTTTCCAGATGTATTTTCCATCTGAATTTTATACAGCAATTTAGCTTCAGGGCCAAGTTGTCTGGTTAAGGCTACTTTAAGAATTTTTACATAGTGTTCTTCCAACCACTCGTAAAAAAACTTACTTGGCACTTGAATATATAAAGCATTCTCTGTAAGCTCAATTGCCTGAATAGGCATGAACCAAGTCTTATAAGCTTGTTCTTGGATATTGTCTTTTATGAACTCAAGACAATTATTCCATACAGATTCTGCGGACTTAATCGTATACTCGTGCAT